>NZ_JBSHAM010000015.1:0-138520 GCF_053611505.1 Amycolatopsis sp. NPDC054798
GAAGCCAAAAACACGCGCGGAAAGGCTTGTCAAGGCATCTTTCCCGCCTTGACAAGCCTTTCCGCGCGTAGTCACAATCAGCTTCGGGGTGCCCCCACCGCAACACTCACCAAAAGCAAAACCCCCACCACCAAACAGCCAACCAAAACCAAACTCAATGCTTCTCGTGAATCAGCGACCAAGGCGACGGAAACACCCCCACCGGCACCTTCACCACCGCAGGCCGCCGCGCCGCGATCGCCGCCCCCACCTCCCTCTCCACCGCCGCAGCATCCTCCGCCAACGCGAAGTCCACCCCAAACGCCCGAGCCAGCAACCCAAAATCAGGATTAGTCAACTCCGACCCGATAAACCTTCCCCCGTAACTATCCCGCTGAATCCGCCAAACATTCCCGAACCGGGAATCCTCGAACAACACAGTCACCAACGGAATCCCGTACTTCTTGGCAGTCGCGAACTCCTGCATCGACCACCCGATCCCCCCGTCCCCAGTCACCGCGACCACCGGACGCCCCCCAGCCCCCACCGCCGCACCGAGCGCAGTCGGCATCGCATAACCCAGCGTCCCCTGATACCCCGGCCACACATAAGACCGCGGTGCCCGCACCGGAAACCCATAAGTCGACACATACCCGATCTGCGTCAGTTCATTGACATAAACCCCGTCCTCAGGCAACGCCGCCCGAATCGCGTCAACGAACTCCATCTGCGGACCGACCAGCTTCCGAATCCGCCCCTCGCACTCCTCCCGAAGCCGCCCAAGCTCCTCACCCCACGTCGCCCGCGGAGCAAGCCGCCCGACCAACGCCTCCAGCACAGCCACCGCGTCAGCATTCACCGCGAGATCCGGCCGACGAGGCGGACGAAGATCCGCCGCGTCGATATTGACCAGCGCGAGCCGCGCGTCCCCGATATTCAGCTGCTGCCCGAACGGAGTCAGGAACCGGCTCCCGAACGACACCACCAGATCCGCGGTGGACCGCAATTCCCACAACGCGAACGCAGGCAGCGCATGCGGATCGCGAGCATCGATCGCGCCCCGCCCGTTCTCGCTCATCACCACCGGCGCGTCGAGCAACTCAGCGAGCCGCGCCAAAAGCTTGAAAGCACGCGGATCCCGCATTCCGCCGCCGACGTGGATCACCGGCCGCTCGCTCGCCGCCAGCAGCCGCGCGAGTTCGGTGACCTCCCGCTCCGGCGCTTCCGGCTCCCGCACGCCGAACGGCTCGCCCGGCTTGAGATCCGCGACCGCGTGCAAAAGATCCGGACCGAGTTCGAGCGCGACCGGACGCGGCCGTCCAGTACGCATCTGCCGGAAACCCTCGTGAACGAGATCCGGGATCTCCTCGACCCGCTTGGGCCGCGCGGACCACTTCGTCAGCCCCTGGACCGTGTCCGTCTGCCGCGGGATCTCGTGCAGCGCACCGAGTCCGGAGCCGACGAGCGGGGACGGGATCGTGCCGGCCAGCAGCATCACCTGCGATGAGCAGGCGTACGCCGTTGCCATCCCAGCTCCGGCGTTCAGTACTCCAGGCCCAGGCACGACCATCGCGACCCCCGGCCGTCCGGACGCGCGGTAGTAGCCGTCCGCCATGTAGCTGGTCGCCTGCTCGTGCCGGGGAACGACCAGCTCCAGCTTGTCGCGCTCGCGGTACATGCCGTCGGTGAGCCCGTCCAGCTGGACCCCGGGAATGCCGAAGACCGTGTCGACGCCCTCGCTGATGAGCGCCCTGGCGAGCGCGTCACCGCCTGTCATCTGTGCCATGCGGATCCCTCTCGTCAAATGTCTATAATGAATATAGATCAAATCTCGGGCAGCTGGCAACGGAAGAGGCGAGCATGACTCTCGAAGGACAGGTGCAGGCCTACGCCGACCGGCTCGGGCGGCCGGTCATCGTGTTCGACGTCGACTTCACCGTCATCGCATTCAGCGTCCACGACCAGGACGTCGACCATGCCCGGCTGGCGATCATCTTGTCCCACAAAGGATCTTCGCGGGCCCGTGAGTCCATTCGGGACTACCGGGTCGGCCAGTCGCGGAACCCGGTCCGGATCCCGCCGCTCGACGGCGGGCAGTCGCGGCTCGTCGCGCCGGTCCGGCACGAGGGACGGCTCGTCGGCTACCTCTCCTCGACCATCCCCGAGGACGACGAATCCCCCTACGAGGACGACGACGAGCTGCGCGATCGCCGCGCGCAGATCGGGTTGCTGCTGGCGGCGATGGCGCTGGGCAACCGGGAGGACGAGGACCGCGCGCGACGCCTGCTCGCCGCGCTCCTCGAAGGCAACGACGACCAGCGCGTCCGGGCTGCCGATGAACTGCTCGCCAGCGGCCTGCTGTCCCCCGTTCCGCACTACACGGTGATTTCGATCGCGACCCCGCCCCGGGCCGAGCCCAGTTCGGCGACGCTGCGGCTGGCGCTTGACCGGGCGCTGTCGAGCATCCCCGTCTTTCCCACCCTGAAAGCCGTCGGCGCGGTACTCGGCAGCGAAGCCGTCCTGCTGGTGCCGTACGAAATCGACACCGACCGACTGTCGGCCCTCCTTTCCCAGCCTGCCTTTTCGGGCCTACACGCCGGAGTCGGCGGGGCGCACGCGCCACTGTCCGGCGTCCACCGCTCGCTGCGGGAAGCCCGGATCGCCTTGCGCGGCAGCGACACCGGCTGCGTGGTCCACTGGTCGGAACTGGGATTGGACCGGCTGCTGTTGCAACTCCCACTCGAGGAACTTGATATCTCAGATCTTCCCGATGCCGTACGACGAGTGCTCGACGCGCAGTCCGGGCCGGATCTCGCGCAGACCCTGGAGACCTATCTCGACTGCGGCTGCGACGCACAACGCACGGCACTGACCCTGCACGTCCACCGCAGCACCCTCTACTACCGGCTGGATCGCGTGCGTGCGGTCGCCGAGGTCGATCTGGCCGACGGAAAAGTGCGCCGGGAACTCCACGCCGGACTTCGGATCGCGACGCTCGCCGGACTTCGCTAGCCGCGTCGCGCCCAATTGACTATATTCAATGTGAACTTTTACGGAAGGGTCCCGCATGAACGCACTGCTGACCACCGTCTCGGTCGCCGACGACCGCGGGCGGCCGATCCTGGACGCCGCGACCCGGGAGGTCGTCGGCCACGCCCCGGTGCATACGGTCGACCAGCTCAACGCCGCGATCGCCGCTGCCGCGACGGCTCAGCCGTCGTGGGCCGCGCTGGGGCATACCGAACGTTCGCGGCTTTTGCACGTCATCGCGGACGACATCGACGCGCACGCCGAAGAACTCGGCGAAATCATCACCGCTGAACAAGGCAAGGCCGGTGGCGCCGGCGAGGCACACGGCGCCGCGCACTGGCTCCGGGCCGCGGCGGACACCGTGCTCGAACCGCAGTCGCTGCCGGACGGAGCGGAACTGCACTACGTTCCGCTCGGCGTCGTCGCGTCGATCGGCCCGTGGAACTTCCCGGTGATGATCGCCGTGTGGCACGTCGCACCAGCGCTGCGGATGGGAAACACGGTGGTGCTCAAGCCTTCCGAGAACACTCCGCTGAGCGTGCTCGCGCTCGCGGAGATCTTCCGCCGCCACCTCCCGGCGGACGTGCTGACCGCCGTGTCCGGCGATCGCGAGGTCGGCGCCGCGCTGGCCGCGCATCCGCGGATCGCCAAGATCGTGTTCACCGGCTCGACCGCGACCGGACGCCGGATTGTCGAAAGCTCGGCGGGGAATCTCGCCCGGCTCACCCTGGAGCTGGGCGGCAACGACGCCGCGATCGTGCTGCCCGGCACCGACGTGGACGCTGTCGCCGACAAGCTGTTCTGGGCGGCGTTCATGAACACCGGCCAGGTGTGCGCCGCGCTCAAACGGCTTTACGTGCACGAGTCGATCTACGACGACGTCGTCTCGGCGCTGGCCGAACGCGCCGAGAAAGCGCCGATGGGACCGGGACAGGACAAGGCGAACCGGCTCGGGCCGGTGCAGAATCCCGCACAGTTCGAGATCGTCTCCCGGCTGGTGGAAGAGGCTCGTGCGCACGGCGCCCGCGTCGTCACCGGCGGCATGCCGGCGACGGAACTGGGGCCGCTGTTCTACCGGCCGACGATCATCGCGGACGTCGAGGACGGCGCAGCGGTGGTCGACGAGGAACAGTTCGGTCCGGTGCTGCCGGTGATCCGGTACTCCGACGTGGACGACGCGGTGCGCCGCGCCAACGGCACTGACCAGGGGTTGGGCGCTTCGGTGTGGGGCGCGGACGCTGACGAGGCGGACGCGGTGGCGCGGCGGATGGAGGCGGGCACCGTGTGGATCAACCAGCACGGCGGCGTCGATCCGGCGATTCCGTTCGGCGGGACGAAGTCGTCGGGCTACGGGCTGGAGTTCGGCGTGGAGGGCCTGAAAGCCATGGCTGCCACCAAAGTCATCCGCCGGTGAAACCAGTGAAGGCCTCCCCGGGGGATTTCCCCGGGGAGGCCTTCACTGTGGGCCGGTGGTCAAGCGCCGCGAAGCTTTTCCCACAACCCGGCCGCGGCCGCCCGGTCGGGCGGGGTCCCTCGCCACACCACAGTCTGGTCCTGGCGTACCAACGTGATGGGGCAAAGATATTCATCCGGCAGCGCATCGACTTCAACGGAAGCGAAAGGGATATCTCGGCTTGCCGCTTCAACGGTCAATGCTGAGATATCAACCCCGCGCCCGGCAATCGCCGTGTAGCCGGGGCAAAGACGGTCGTACAGCGAGGACCCGTCCGCCAGCGTGAAGTGCGGGGCACGGCAACCGGGCACCGTGGACGGCGTGTAGCTGCCCATCGTGTAGCCCGGTGCCTCTTCGCCGTCGTAAGCGATGATCGGGGAATCGTGGTAGGCGTAGCCATAATTCAGGCCTGCGGCGGCGAACTGCGGCTCGTTCAACTCCCGTACCGCGGCTCCGAAGGACTCGCGAGCGGCCGCTCCGGCTGGGGTGTCGTCTTCGAGTTCGGCGGGAAGCCCCGGCCGGGCGAGCTTCCGCTGATGGTTCATCGCGAAGTGCGACACTTGCTCGGTGATCGGCCGCCGTTCGGCTTCGTAGGCGTCCAGGATCCCTTCCTCTGCCCAGCCGCCGAGGCGGGCGCCGAGCAGCCAGGTCAGGTTGAGCACGTCTGCGATGCCCGCGTTCATCCCGAATCCGGCGAACGGCACCCACAGATGGGAAGCGTCCCCGGCGAGGAACACCCGCCGGTCCCGGAAGCGGTCGGCGAGCAGGCGTCGCGCGATCCAGTCCTCTTTGGACACGACGTCGTACTCGAAAGCCTCGTCCACGCCGAGAATCGCTCGGATCGCCGCGTCCCGGTCGACAGCTTCTTCCGGCGAGGAAAGGTACGTGTGCACGAGAAAGGTCTCACTGCCGTCGATCGCGTACACGTGTCCGACACGGCGAGAGTTGAACGTGTAGTAACCCCACGCCCGCGGTTCGTCGGCGGTCATCAGCGAGTACAGCTTCGGCGCGCGGATGCACGTGGACTGCACGTGCTGGAGCACCGGATCTCCGCTGAGCTTCGCGCCGATCTGCTTGCGCACCGCCGAACGGCCGCCGTCCGCACCGATGAAGTACCGCGCACGCAGAATCCGTTCACCCGAGCCATCGGACACTACTGCCGAAACGGACGACGCGTCCTGACTCACCGAGTGGAACCGGGTGCGGTTGAGCAGCGTCACGCCGGGCGCGGCAGCGGCGTTCCGGGCGAGGATCGGTTCCAGGAACGTCTGGTTGATCCGGTGCGGCGGCTCCGGCGTCGCCCAGCTCGTGTCGGGGCCGGTGCGCGAGGTGTACCGCTCACCGCTCGCCGGGATCGGAATCCGCGACAGTTCCCGCCCGGTCAGCGAGGTCCGGAACGCGACGTCCTGCGGGTAGTCTCGCGGAAGCCCGGCCGCGCGCACCTCGGCGGCGATCCCAAGCCGGCGAAAGCTTTCCATCGTGCGCGAGGCGACGTGATTGCACTTGACGTTCGGTGGTTCCAGGAACTCTCGTTCCTCGACGACGATCACCGACACCCCGCGGCTGCTCAGGTCGAGCGCGGCGACGAGGCCGACCGGACCGGCCCCGACGACGAGGACGTCTGCGTCCATGGTTTCTCCGTTCAGCACGGCATTCCTTGCGCCACTACGCCAAGGTGCTCAGTCATCAGGCGGCGGGCAGCGGCCTCGTCGCGGTCCTCGATGGCCTGGAGGATGCGGCGGTGCGCATCGACGGCACGGGCCGCCCGTTCGGCGTTCGTGTGCACGGCATACACGCTTTCCCTGGGCCGGTTGAGTGCGCCGACCGACGCGGCGATCGCCGGATTTCCGCTGAGCAGGCCGAGCCGGGCGTGGAATTCCAGCGACAGTGGGTTGTAGCGGCTGGCGTTGTGGACGTGTTTCCCCGATTCCTCGACCAGCGCTCGCAATTGCGCTACCTGGTCGTCCGCTGCGGCACGCGCTGCGAGCGCTGCGGCCGCCGGTTCGACCGCGTGCTGCGCTTCCAGAAGCTGTTCGGTGCGCATGCCGTGCAAATGCAGCTGGATGGAAAGCGAATCCGCGATCCGGCTGATGTCCGCTTCCACCTCTTCCGCCGTGCTGAGTTCGCGGTATTCGCCGGACCAGTACAGCAACGGCTGCCCGGTTCCCCCGCCCGCGGAAACAACTTCGCCGACGAGGATGATGTGGTCGCCGCCGCCGAGCATCGTGTGCACGGTGCAGTCGAACCAGCTGAGCGCACCGGTGACGACTGGAGCACCAGTGGCCTCGGTGTGCGTTTCGACCTCGTCAAATCGCTCCTTGCTCCGGCCGCGGCCTCGACGGGCGAAACAAGCGGAGACCTCCTGCTGGTGACGGCCGAGCACGTTGATCGCGAAGACCCCGCTCGCCCGGATCTCATCGAGAATCGGGCTGTGCGAATTGATCGAGACCGTCACCAAAAGCGGGTTCAGTGAGAGGGATACGAACGAGGTCGCCGTGATTCCGTAAAGGTGGCCGTCTAGCGCCGTGGTCACCACAGTGACACCTGAGGCGAATCTCCCAGCGGCTTGGCGGAAGCTGTCGATTCGTTGCTGGTCGGAAGACAACGGGTTCACCTCCCTTCGTCCGGAGCACCGAGCTGTCGGAAGTCGTAGACGTCCAAAGTGGTCTCGCCGGATCGGAGCCGGTCCAGATAGGACTGTTCCTTCTCCGCGCGGGAACGGGACGCGTTCAGGACGCGGTCGTACTCGTTCGCCGGGAACACGACGATCCCGTCCCGGTCGGCCACGACGAGGTCGCCGCGGCTAACCACCCGGCCGCGCAAGGTGATCGGGCGGCCGACCGTTCCCGGCCAGTGCTTGATCGTGCCGCGGATCGAAATCGCCGTGCTGAACGCCGGGAACCCGAGTGCCGCGAGCTGTTGTGTGTCGCGGACACCACCGTCGATGACCAGACCGTGGATCCCGCGTGCCTGCGCCGCGACCGCCATCACCTCGCCCCAGTACCCGAACGGCGCGCCACCGGCGTCGACCACGAGAACGTCACCGGGGCCAGCGGCCTCGATCCCGTGGTGCAGCGCGAGGTTGTCGCCGATCTGTGCCGACACCGGCACCGCGCGGCCGACCAGCTGCGCGCCGTCCCACGCCGGCCGGAACGCGGGGTCCAGGAAGCAGTCGAGGCCGGAAGCCTCGTACAGCGTGGCGGTGCCGAGCGTCAGCAGTTCCCTGGTGTCTTCGTCCAATGTGGTCATGCTTCCGCCCGCTGCAGATCGTGGTAGCCGTACTTCGCACGGGCTTCGGCGATCGTCGCGCCGCCGAGAGCCGCGGCGAGGATCGCCTCTTCGCGAGCCTGGATCATTTCGGCGACCTCCAGTACGTCGTTCTCGCAGTCGCGCGGGATCGCCACGACCCCGTCCGAGTCGCCCAGCAAGATGTCACCGTGGCGAACTGTCACGCCACCGATGGTCACTGGTCCGCGTTCCTCGGCGACCTCGACCCGGTCCTTGCCGGTGCGCATGAAGCGGCCGCGGCTGTAGATCGGGTAGCCGATGGACAGCGCCCGGTGCGTGTCGCGGCAGACGCCTTCAATGACCGTGCCTGAGATACCACGCTGGTGCGCTACTGCGGTCAGGATGTCGCCCCATACCGTGCAGTCGAGGCGGCCGTCGTTGTCGAGCACGATCACCTGCCCCGGTTCGACCTGATCGATGAAATCGCCGACCGTTCCGGCCGGGACCTGTGCGCTGACGTACCGCACGGTGAACGCGCGGCCGGCCATCCGCTGTCCGTCCGCCAGCGGCGCGAGACCCAGCAGGCTGCCCGGACGTTTGAGCTTGTCGAGGGCGTCGGAGACCGTCGCGGTGCCGAGCACGGCGAACCGGTCGATAAGGGCTTCGGACATCAGCGCTGCTCCGCGGTGACTGTGGGGAATTGGGAATCGTGCATGACCTCTTGCACGTCACGACCGGACCGGACCGCCTCCGCCATCCGGGTTTCGCGCTCGGCGATCCGCTGTGCGAGGCCGATGACGCGTTCGGCGTCTCCGGCGGCGACGAAGACGACCCCGTTGACGTCCGCGAGCACAAAGTCTTGCGACGCCACTGAGATACCAGCGATCTGGATGCGCTCGTCCATCGCGGCCTGCACGATGCGGCCCCGCGCGCTGACCGGCACCGCCGTGCGAGCGAAGACCGGGAGCTTCAGCGCCTCGCTCTCCTGGACGTCGCGGCAAGCTCCGTCCACGATGACGCCCGCCACGCCACGCCGGACCGCGGCTTCGGCGAGCAAGCCGCCCCAGCAGGAGACGTCGGTGCGGCCGTGGTTGTCGATCACCACGACGTCGTCCGGCTCGGTGATCGCGACCAGCGGGGTGGCGATGTGCGTCGCCGGCCCGGCGGTGGCTTTGGGCGCCGCGGTGACCGTGCGCACGCGACCGGCCAGGACCGTGCCTACCGGCCACATCGGCTTCAGCTCGGTGACCGCGCCAGGCAGGCCGAGAGTGTCTAGTGCGTCGGAAACCGCACAGCTGTCGAGTCCGCGCAGTGCGGTGATGATCTCTTCGGGAGACATGCTCACTTCCGTTCCCAGGTGAGGAAGCACATCGCGTTGCCGGTGCCGGCTTCCGTGCGGTAGCACGGCTCGTAGTCCGCGCTCGTCACGGCGAGACCGGCCTCGTCGGCGATCCCGGCCACCGCGATCCAGTTGCGCAATTCCGAAGCACCGGACCGCATCTCCGCGGCCGGGACAGCCGAGAGGTAGCCGGCGTCGTGGTCCCGCAATGCCTGGATGAACTCCTGGTCCAGTTTCTCGTCGATCACGAAATGACTGAGCCCGCCCGAAGCGACGACACCGACGCGCAGGTCGCCGGGGAACGACTGGATCGCCCGGCCGACCGCGCGCCCGAAGTCGTAACACCGCTTCGCGCCCGGCGGGTTCGGTTCCCAGAAGGTGTTGATGAAGATCGGCACCATCGGCAGCGTCGATTCCTGGCCGAGGAATCGCTGGTAGATGAACCCGAAGCCGTGCGGGATCGTGTGGTTCTCGTACCGCCCGGACGGAATCACCTCGGTGGCTCCGGTGTCGAAGTCCTCGGCCTGGGTCGATTGGATGATGTGCTTGCCGAGCGCGCGGTGGGCGGGCCGCATGATCGTGCGGTCCGGGACGTCGCCGGTCGCGGCCTCGGCCAGGCCGGGGGCCATCGCGTCGAGCTGCGCCTGGGTGAACGGCACGTGCGCGACCTCGTCGCCCCAGAACACCGAGAACGGGGCGAGCCATTCGTCGCCGTAGGTTTCCTTGTGGTCGCTGGAAACGATGACGAGGGCGTCGACGTTCTGGGCCTTGATGAAGCCCGCGAGCCGGTCCATCGACCGCTGGCAGCTTTCCCAGCGGCGCGCCATCACCTCGGGAGTGATCTCGTTCGAGAAGTCCTCGCGCAGCTCGCGCAGTTCCTCGTAGCTGTAGGTCTCGCCGCGGAACTTCAACCCCTTGCTGGCGCGGTCCGCCGTGCCCCTGATATCCCAGGCGTGGGGTGGTGGCGCCTTCAGCTGTGGTCCGTGCGAAGTGCCGAACCCGGCGACAATTTCGGTCATGGTCGTCTCCGCTCAGAGCTGGAAGAGCGCGCGGGCGTTGTTTTCGAGGACGTCGGCGTGCTCCTTGTCGCCGAGCCAGGCGATGTCGTCGATGAGCAGGTGGATGTCGTCGAACCAGCGGCCGGTCTCCGGGTCGATCTGCGAGCCGGTGCCCGGTTTCTCCGAGCCGAACAGGACCCGGTCGGTGCCGACGACCTTCATCAGCAGCTCGAGGCTGTCCTGGGTGTAGAGGCAGGAGTCGAAATGCAGCCGGCGCAGTTTGTCCAGATAGGACACTCCAGTGCGCACCACAGAGGGCAGGAACCGGCCTACTTGGTACGGAATCGCGCCCCCGCCGTGCGAGACGATCACCTTGAGCTCCGGGAAATCCTTCAGCACGGCGGAGTTCACGAGGCTCCACACCGCGATGGTTTCTTCCTGGATGAAGTGCAGGCTGTACGGTTCCCGCGCGGGCGGTTTGCACCCGGCCGCGTGCAGCAGCACCGGCACGTCGAGTTCGCACAGCACCTCGTACACCGGATACCAGTACCGGTCGCCGAGAGCGAGCGGGGTTTCCGTGCCCTCGTGCGGATCGGTGTTGAGCATCGCGCCGACGAAGCCGAGTTCGGTCACCGCGCGGCGCAGCTCAGCGGTCCAGTCCCGAGGCGTCAGGTCCGGGCTCTGCGGGAGCCCGGCGACGCCTTTGAACCGGCCGGGGAACAGTTCGGTGGCGCGGTGGATGAGGTTGTTGGTCTCCTCGGTGAACCACTGCACGAGTTTGGCAGGCCGTTCGCTGTGCATCATCTGGAACGGGCGGGGCGAGATCATCTGCAGGCCGATCCCGGCGCCGTCGAGGTGCGCCAGGTGCGAGATGTCGCCGAAGCTCGGGTGCGGGTGGTGATACGCCGCGGCGAGCGCGTCGTCGCTGATGGCGGGCGGTTTGCCGCCGTGCGCGCCACGGTGCGACAGCAGCGAGGCTTTCCAGGCGTAGTAGGCGTCCGGCGCGGACATGTGGCCGTGGACGTCGATGATCACGGCGGGCTCCTTCGCGGTCAGAGATCTCAGACGAGCGGCTTGCTGATGAGTTCGTCGACGCGCGCGTCCGTCGCCGACGTGTCGTAGAAGCGCAACAGCCGGGTGCGGCCGGCACCGGGGTCGCCGCGGTGCAGGTACTCGTAAAGCTCCTGGCGCATGCCGAAGCTCGAACCGGCGAGTTCCCAGCCGAGCCGGAACAGCCGCGCCTTCTCCGCGGCTCCGATGTCGTGGCCGCGCATGTAGAGGTCCAGGAACGGGCGCAGTTCGGGGTTCGCGAGGTCGGCTTCGGTCGGCTGCATGATGAGGCCGGACGCGGCGACCTGGCGCAAGATCTGAACCATCCGCGCTGAGATGTCAGCCGACCAGAAGCCGACGCCGTTGGTATTGCTGGGGGCGAGGTGCCCGCCCGGCGTCACGACGGCGTCGGCCTCGGCGCCCTTGATCGCCAGTTCGAGCGTCTGGACGTAGGAGATGAGTTCGCCCAGCTGTTCCTGGATGCCGCGGAAGGTGTCCACCCCGATGGAATGCGCGAGCTTCTTCGCGACCGAGGTGAAGAACTTCATCCGGGCGAGGAAGCGGATGTGCGTGCTCTGCAGGCTCCAGACGTTGATCCGGCCGAGGCCCTTGAGCGCCCGCAGGGAGTCGCCGAGCAGGAAGATGCGTTCGCGTGGCAGGAAAACGTCGTCGAAGAACAGCATCGCGTCCTGTTCGTCGTACCGGTTGCCGAGCGGGTGTGAGTGGCCGCTCTCCGGCGCGCCGAGCGGTTCGCGCAGCAGGATCTTCAAGCCTGGCGTGTTCATCGGCAGCGCGAACCAGATGACGAAGTCCTCCGCGCCACGCGCGGCAGTAACGCCGTTGAGATATACCAGCACCTCGTGCGAGAACGGGGCGAGCGTGGCGAGTTGCTTGGCCCCGCGCAGGATTACGCCCTCCTCACGCTCCTCCACCACGCGCAGGGCGAGGTCCGGATCGTCGAGCGGGGTGGCGCTGCGGTCGATCTGCGGGTCGCCGAGCGCGTGCGTGAGGACGAGGTCGTGCTCCATCGCGAACCGGCGGTAATCCCGCGCGTTCTGGCCGAAACCTTCGCGGTTCTGTTCGAGTTCGTCGGCATAATCGGCGAGGCCAGCCACCACGTTCGACATGAAGTCGGGCGAACGGCCGAGTTGCCCGAGGCTTTCCCGCATCCACCATTCCGAGGCGGCGAATTTGGCGCGCAATTCCTCCGGGGTCTTCGGGAGCGAAAACGCGTAGCTGACCTCGTTGCCGGTCTCCTCGGACTTGACCAGGGTCGCCGCCCGCCCCTCGGGGGTGGCGAACCGCAGGTCGAGCAGCCGGGCGAACTCGTCGACAGTCGGCTTGAGCGCCGGGTGCTCCGCGACGTTCCCGACGCGCCGGCCGTCGAGCCAGACCTCGCGGCCGTCGTCGAGGCTCTTTTTGTACTGTTCGCCGGTCAGCGCCCCGGTGGCACCGGAAATGTCCATGTACTCCGACTCCTTTGTCTGTGACGGGCCCGCACCGGGCGACGATTCGAAGCTACGGAAACGGGAGCGCCGCGGAATCGGTCCGCTGCGGGAATCTCCGCCGCGGGCGTCCGACACGGTGTAGGAAGGTCCGACGCGGTGTCGGAAACGCTCAGCGCTGGACCGTCGGGACCGTCACCCATTGCCAGTAGGTGAATTCGTCCAGGTTCCAGTGCCCGCCGTGCCGTCCGCCGTTGCCGGACGCGCCGAGCCCGCCCATCGGAATGTGCGCGGCGTCGTAGATGGTCTGGCCGTTGAGGGCGACCATCCCGGCGCGCAAGCGGGCGGCGAAACCGAGGGCGCGCGCGACGTCCCGGCTGTGGATCGCCGCGGACAGGCCGTATTCGGTGGCGTTGGCCAGTTCGAGCGCTTCTTCTTCGGTGGAGAATCGGGTCACCGGAGCGACCGGGCCAAAGATCTCACTCCGGAAAGCTGCGTTGTCAGCGGTGACGCCGTCCAGCACGGTCGGTTGGTAGAACGCCCCGTCGTGCGTGGCCCCGTGCACGACCCGCGCGCCTCCGGCGACCGCTGCCTCGACGATGCCGTGCACTCGCTCGGCCTGCGCGGTCGTGATCAGCGGGCCGAGTGTCGTACCGGGTGCCTTCGGATCGCCGAGCCGCAGTTTCCCGGCCGCTGCTTGGAGCCGTTCGACGTACTCGTCGGCGACGCTTTCGTGCACGAGATGCCGTCCAGTGGCCATGCAGATCTGCCCCTGGTGCCGGAAAGTTCCGCCGGCGCCACCGGCCGCCGCGCGATCGAGATCAGCGTCCGCCAGCACGATGAAGGCGTTGTTGCCGCCGAGTTCGAGTACCACTCGCTTGAGCAGGCCGCCCGCGATCTCGCCGACCCGGCGGCCAGCGGCGGACGATCCGGTGAACGAGATCGCGTTCGTGTGCGGCGAACGCACCACCGCCTCGCCGGTCGCGGCACCGCCGGGGAGCACGTGCAGCACGCCGTCGGGAAGACCGGCGCGCTCGAAGATGTGCGCAAGCACCGCGCCGCCAGAGAAGGCGGTCTTCACGTCGGGCTTGACCAGCACCGCGTTGCCGAGCGCGAGCGCCGGGGCGACCGAGCGCATGGCGAGCATCAGCGGTGCGTTCCAAGGCGCGATCACCCCGACGACACCGACCGGGATCCGCCGGGCCATTCCCAGCGTCGCCGGGTCTTCCACCGGGAGGAGATCGCCCTGCGACATCGTGACCAGCCCGGCCGCCGCGATCAGTTCGTCGATCGCTTTGTCGACCTCGTGCTTCGCCTTGGCGGGGAGCGAACCGCTTTCGCGCACAAGCACGTCCTCGACGTCCGCGCGGACATCGCGCAATACCTCGGCGGCCCGGGTGAGGACGTCGGCCCGCACGCGGTACGACGCGCGGCCCCACTCAGCCTGTACCTGACCCGCGCGTGCTCCGGCCCGTTCGACGTCATGTTGGTCGGCGATGCCGGCGAGGCCCACTTTCCCGCCGTCGCCCGGCGAGACCACCGGCTGCGTGCCTCCCCCTCCGGTACGCCAACCGCCGGAGTAGATATGCCCGTCTGCGTCGCTGAGATCCCACCGGGCCATCGTCGTCGCCTGCCAATCCTGGTGCGGGTGCGGAGATCGCCGCGATGCTAGGCCGGGGCGAGGCACTGCTTCATCGCCTCGGCGACGCAAATCCCGCAGCCGTGACTCGACACCGTGTCGGAATCACTGCCACAACTGGTCGTTCACGCGAACCTCGATCAGCCGCGGACCGTCATCCGGGCCCAACTGCTGGTCCTCGGCGAGAGCGGCCCGCAACCCGGCGGCTCCGTCGACCGTCGTCGCCTTGATGCCGAAGGACATCGCCAACGCTGATATCTCAACGCCGCTGATGTCGGTGAGCGGATACACCCCGCGCTCGGCCGCCGCGCCTCCGCTTTTCCCCAGACCGGCGACCACGGCCTGGTACTTCCCGTTGTTCACCACCAGATATGTCACCGGCAGCTGGTGACGTACCACGGTCCAGAACGCGGGCACCCCGAACTGGACGACGCCGTCGCCGACCACCGCGAGCACCCGCTCGCGCCGCGCCATCGCCACGCCCGCCGCCGCGCCCATGCCCCAGCCGAGCGAGCCGCTCGCGGTGGCGAACAGCGAATCCGGCCGCGTGCGCTGGAGAAAGCGCAGCAACGGCAACGTCGAGGTGACCGCGTCGAGAACCAGCAAACGTTCCCCGCCGACGACGTCCGCGAGAACGCGCATCGCCACCGCCGCACTGAAATCCCCGTCCAGCGGAACCTGGGCCTCCCAGCGGGCTCGCCGGTCCTCGCTGTCTTTCCGCACTCGCGCAAGCCACTCGCTCCGCGACGGTGCGCACTCTGGGCGGATCCCTTCGGCCAGTCCGCGCAGCACCGCCGCAGTGTCGCCGACGACGGCTCCGGCTGGCACATACCGGCGGCCAGGCTCGGCAGCGTCTTCGGAAAGATGCAGCAGAGGGACGCCGGACGGCAGCGCCGCGACCTCGGCCGAGAACTCCAGCGGCGTCGGCATGCCCGCCAGCACCAGCAGGTCGGCTTCCGCCATCAGCGGCGCGCGGGGCTCGAACAATCCGGCGTAGAGCGGATGATCCGTGCGGAAGGACCACCGTTCGAGATCTCGCCGGGACTCTGCGAACACCGGCGCGCCGAGCCGTTCGGCCAGTCGCGTCAGGTCCGCCTCGGCCCGGCGCCGGGCCACGTCCGATCCGGCGACGACCACCGGCCGCCGTGCCGCGTCGAGCAGGGCGCTCGCCTGCCGGACAGCCTCCGCTGCCGGACCTTGCCGCACCCCGCGGCGGACCGGAGGCGCGACGCCCGGTTCCTCCTCGGCGGCCAAATGGTCTTGCGGGATCGTGAGAATCGCGGGCTGCTCCGGAACGACGGTGGTATGCCAGAGCGTCCGGCTGACATCTTCCAGCAGGTCCTCGGCGCGGAGATTCTGCCAGGCATAACCAACGTACGGCGCGGCCGTTTCGAGCAAACGCGGCGAAGTCGTCAGCGCACGGTGCGGGAGGGTCGCAGTTTCCTTGATCCCCGCGAGAATCGCGACGCTGCTGCGCGCGACCTGCGCGGCGTACAGATGTGCCAAGCCATTCGCGACGCCGACGTTCGTGTGCAGATAGGCCACGCCGATCCGGCCGGAGGCACGCGCGTAGCCGTCCGCCATGGACACCGAGATCGCTTCGTGGGTGGTCAGCACGAACTCGGGTCCGCCTCGGCTGGTGGCAAGAGCGTCGAGCACTGGTATCTCACTGGTGCCGGGACAGCAGAAAACGCGTTCGACTCCCCACTGCGCCAAGGTGTCCAGCAACCGCGCGGCAACCGTCATGTCGCCTCCTCACCGCCTCGACGGCCCCGCACGTTACGCAGCGCGCCGCGCCGGGCGCTCCGACGCGGCGACGGAAGAAACCCGGGCAAGGGTGCGACACGGTGTCGGGATCCGGAGTAGGTTGCGATCTTGACCCCGGCGAAAGGCAAGGCAGCACAATGACTTCTGCCCGGCACGACGGAGACACCTGGGACCTGGCGTCCAGCGTCGGCGCGACCGCGACGATGGCCGCGGCGGCGCGGGCGATCGCGACCCGCGAGGACGGGACGCTGTTCTCGGACCCGTTCGCCGAACCGCTCGTGAAGGCAGTCGGCGTCGACCTCCTCGCCCAGCTGGCCTCCGGCGAGACCGCCTCGGGCGACCTGGTCGGGCAGGTCTGGATCGACGCGGCCAAAATCCGCGGCAAGTTCTACGACGAGTTCTTCCTCGGCGCGGCCAGCTCGGGCATCGACCAGGCCGTGATCCTGGCGTCCGGACTGGATTCCCGCGCCTACCGGCTGCCCTGGCCGGACGGGACCGCGGTGTACGAAATCGACCAGCCCCCGGTGGTCGAGTTCAAGACCCGCACCCTGGCCGGACTGGGAGCCGAGCCCACCGCCGACCGGCGAGCGGTCGCCGTCGACCTGCGCGACGACTGGCCCGCCGCCTTGCGCGCCGCCGGTTTCGACCCGGCCCGCCCGACCGCGTGGAGCGCCGAAGGCCTGCTGGGATATCTGCCGCCCGAGGCACAGGACCGGTTGCTGGACACCGTTACCGGGCTCAGCGCGCCGGGAAGCCGGGTCGCCACCGAAAACCGGCCGAACCCGCGCCCCGGGGACGAGGACAAGACGAAGGAACGCCTCGACCGCATCTCCGCACAATGGCGCGGCGAGGGTTTCGACACCGACATGACGAGGCTGCGCTACTTCGGCGAACGCAACGAAGCCGCGCCGTACCTGACCGGGCTCGGCTGGACGGTCGAGGGAAGCACCGTCCGGGAACTGCTCGCCGCCAACGGCCTCCCGCCGCTGAAGGACGACGATCTGCGCATGGGCGACCTTCGGTACATCAGCGGCATTCTGGCCTAGCGAGCCCGTGGCCAAGCCGTCACGCCTGGTCATGGCCGCTTCGTAGCCGGCTTGTGATGGTGGTCACGAGGCATACCGCGGGTTTGCCCCTCGCTCCCCGCGAATCCCGAGCACAGCCCCGGATCCTGAAGGGTTTTCCGGTTCGGTCACCCCGTCGCCGCAGGTCAACGGCAGATAACGGTTTCATGGAGATCCGTGCGTTCCGAGCGAGGATCGGCGGGTGCTCGCGCCCGCCGACCAGGTTCGTTTCGCCTTCGAGCCGCTGTACAGCCTCTACAGCGGCTCGGCTGTCGCAGTCGAAGCGATCGGGCATCCCGCGACCGGCTGGGTGCAGGATCTTCTCGACGCGGCGGGCGACCAGGCCCAGCTGATCGACGCCGATCTCGACCTCGCGGCACGCGCGGCCGCGGCGGTCCCGCAGACCGCTGCCGGGATGTCACTGCATCTCAACCTGAGCGCCAGCACCGCCAGCGCGCCCGCCGAGCGGTTCATCCCGCTGTTGCAAACCCTCGAACGCACCGGCCGCCGTCCCGCCGACGTCGTGCTGGAGGTTACCGCTCCGCTCGCCCTGCCGGATCCGCCGGCCCTGTTGCGGGGCCTGAACCGGCTCCGCGACCTCGGCTTCCGGCTGGCCTTCGACCGGCTCGGCGCGGCGGGCCTGCCGATGAACCTCCTCGCCGAAGCGCCGATCGAAATGATCAAACTGGACCGCGCGACGCTGCGCCGGCTGCCCGCGAACGCGGCGACCGTCGCGCTCGTCGGAGCGCTGGTGCAGTTCGCTGCCCAGACCGATCTGCGGCTGGCCGCCACCGGGATCGAGAACGACGCGGAACTCGACGTCGCGCGGCGCGCCGGAATCCGGCTGATGCAAGGAAATCTGTTCGCCACGGCGGCTCCCGAACGCGTGCTGCCCACTGCCGAACGCGGCGACCAGCCCGGCACCATGGTGGTTTCGCCCGCCGCTGGGCTGCGAATCCCCGAATTCCTGCGGCAGGCCAAAACCCTGCCGGACGACGCGACGTGCGACGACGTGCACGCGATCCTTTCCGCCGAACACGCGCCGAAGGCGATCGTCGGGCTCGACCAGCAGGCTCGTCCACAGTGGACTATCGACCGGATGCGGTTCCTGCTGGCGGTGACCGGCCGCTACGGACACGCCCTGTATTCCGGGAAACCCGCCGCGAAACTGGCCGGCCCGCCGCGGCTGGTCCGGATCGGCACCGGCACCCGCGAACTGCTGGAACTCATCGCCGACGGCGGGGCCGAGCACAGCGGAGACGACCTCGTGGCGATCGACGCGTCCGGCCGCTACCAGGGCGTGGTGCGCCCGAACGAGGTCATGCGCCGGATGGCCGCGGTGAAGGTCGAGGCCGCGGTCGCGCTCAATCCGCTCACCCGGCTGCCCGGCAGCGACGCGATCGCGCAGGACGTCGCCCGACGGGCGGGGGCCGGACGGCCGTTTGTCGTGGCCTGGCTGGACATCGACCAGTTCAAGCGGCTCAACGACACCGCCGGGTTCGCCGCGGGCGACGACCTCATCCGCGCCATCGGCCGGGCCCTCACCGACCACGCCCGACGGCTCGGCGACGTCACCGTCGGCCACGTCGGCGGCGACGATTTCCTGGTCGTCTGCGGCGTCGAGGACATCACGTCCCTCGCCGACGCGGTCCTCAGCCACGACTGGTCCGCGGACGGCATCTCGGTCACGCTCTCCCTGGCAAGCCTGGTCCAGACCGGCGCTTCCGCAGGCTCGTATCGCGAAAGCGCGCGGCTGCTGGCTCCGTTGAAGAAACAAGCCAAGGGAATCCGGGGATCCAGCTGGGTCAACAGCTGGCCAGGAGCCGGACGCGCGCAAGTTCTCCGCGGCAGCAAGGAAACGAACGGCCGAGCGCCGGAACTGCTGCGCCAACGGTAGTCCTCCCCGGCAATTCATCCTTCGTCCTTGGCCAGCAGCCGCCCGAGCCGAGAAATCGCTCCGGTTTCTGGACTGAGCGATCCGATCGGCCCCCGGCCGATCGGATCGGAAGGGAAGAAACCGGATGAAAGCGATTTCTCCGCCGCGACGAAGTCGCGGCAATCAAACACCGAGCCGGGCCCGCGCCTGTTCGGTCTGCGGTGTGAACAGGTTGACGAGGTTGCCGTCCGGGTCGCGGAACAGCAGCGAACGGTTGCCCCACGGCATCGTGGCCGGTTCCTGCACGACGTCCGTGAGCAGCGGCTGGAGCCGGGCGTACTCCCGGTCCACGTCCTCGACCAGGAACTCCAGGATCACGGTCCGGTTCGACTCCGGCACCGCCGCACCCGCGCTGAACAGCGCCATCGTCTCGGCGCTGCCGATCGCGAGTGTCGCGGTCTCGCCGGCGAACTCGGCGAACTGCTGCGCCGGGCGGCTCGCCGCGAGGCCGGTCACCTGCTCGTAGAAGGACGTCAGACGGTCGACGTCACCAGTGATGATTCGGACGGAAGTCAATTGCACAGCCACTTTCCTTTCTGGGTTGCTTGCCTGGTGACCACGCTAGGAGCAATAGTGGACAGGATCCGCCCGGTATTGCGAGAATTCTCCGTATGACCCGGCCGATCGCCCGCGTGCTGGCGCTGCTGGAGATCCTCCAGGGCGGCGGCACCCGGACCGTCGCCGAACTCGCCGGGCGGCTCGACGTGGACGAGCGCACCGTCCGGCGTTACGTCGAGCACCTGCTCGACCTGGACATCCCGGTCCGTTCGGTGCGCGGCCGCTACGGCGGGTACCGGCTCGCCCCTGGCTACCGGATGCCGCCATTGATGCTCACCGACGAGGAGGCACTCGCGGTCTTGCTCGGGCTGGTCGCGGGCCGGCGCGCGGGACTGGTCACCACGTCGGTCGCGGCCGCGGAAAGCGCTGTCGCGAAGGTCCGCCGGGTGCTGCCCGAAGCACTCGGCCGTCGGCTCGACGCATTGCAGGAGGTCGCCGATTTCACCGCGCCAGCACGGGCCTCGCTCACCGCCGAGGCCGAGGTCCTTCTCGCGGTCGCCGAGGCGGCACGCGACCAGCGGCCGATCAAACTCGCCTACACCGCGGCCCACGGCCGAAGCAGCGAACGCGTCGTCGAGCCCTACGGTGTCGTGGCACATTCCGGCCGTTGGTATCTCACCGGCTTCGACTCAAGCGCCGGACAGGTGCGCACGTTCCGCGTCGACCGGATCGAACGCGCCGAACCACAGGCCGGAACCTTCAGCGCCCCAACGGATTTCGACCCCGCGCAGCAGGTGCTCACCGGGATCGCCGAAGCACCGCACCGGCACGACGTAGCGGTGCGGATCCACGCGACCGCGGAGGAGATCCGCGCGGTGTTCCCGCCGTCCATCGCCGTCCTGGAGACGGACGCCGCGTGGGTCCGGGCGCGGATCCGGGCCGAACGGCTCGACTGGATCCCGCCCCGGCTCGCCGCGCTGGACCGGCCGTTCGTCATCGAGCGGCCGGACGCCCTCCGCGACCAGATGCGCGCCCTCGCCGACCGGCTGACCGGTTACGCCGGATCGGACTCGAGCGCGACGTCCAGCAACGCCCCCAGCTCGTTGAGCTGAGCAGCCGAAAGCCGGCTGAACGACTTCTTCACCACGACGTCCGCGAGTTCCTGGCCTGCCGCCCGCAGCTCCGACCCTTTCTCCGTCAGCCGGTGCCGCACCGCCCGGCCCGGGCCGGGCACCCGCTCGATCAGCCCGCGATCGGCCATCCGCGCGGCCAGCGTGCCGAAGGACTGGTCGGTCTGGAAGGTCAGCACGGCGAGGTCGTGCAGCGAAGCCTCCGGGTGATTGTCCAAGTGCCGCAACGTGTCCCACTGCACCAGCGACAGCCCCAGCGGCTGCAGTGCCTGGCTCAGCGCGCGGTGGTGGCGGTGCTGCAGGCGTTTGACGGCCAGTGCGACGTCGGCGTGGCGGTACTTCATGACCGGGCAGCCTACCCCGGGTTCAGACAGGTTGCTTATATCAGCTTCCTTATCTAAGGTTCCTGATATGACTTCCTCCCCGACCCTCCGGTTCGCCTCCGCCGGCCCGGTCGAAATCGCCCTCCGAGACGACGACCGCACCCGGACGTTCCTGCTGCTGCACGGCGGGGGCGGCGTCGCGACGATGTCCGGTTTCGCCGATCTGCTCGCCGAACGCACGCGATCTCGAGTGCTGCTGCCCACCCATCCCGGCTTCAACGGCACGCCGAAAGCCGGCGGGCTCACCGACGTCGTCGCGCTGGCCAAGGCGTACGTCGCGATGCTGGACCACCTCGACGTCTCGAACGTGACAGTGGTCGGCAACTCCTTCGGCGGCTGGCTGGCCGCGGAAATCGCCCTGCTGCACAGCCCGCGAGTCAGCCGCGCGGTGATTGTCGATGGCATCGGCATCGAGGTCGACGGCCATCCGCTGGCCGACGTCCGTGGCAAGACGGTCGCCGAGATTCAGCAGTTCTCGTTCCACGACCCGGCGAAAGCGCCGGTGCCGACGGCGGGCGGCAGCGGTCCGAGCCCGGATGTTCTGGCGCTGGTGGGTTACACCGGTCCGGCGATGACCGACCCGACGTTGGCGGAACGGCTGGGCGGAACGGCGATTCCGGTGCACGTCGCGTGGGGAGAAAGCGATCGCATCGCCGACGCGCAGTATGGCGAGGCTTATGCCGCGGCGATTCCGGGCGCGACGTTTGCCGTGCTGCCTCGCACCGGGCACCTGCCGCAGGTCGAGACTCCGGAGGAATTGCTCGCCGCACTGCTTGCCTTCGACGCCTGACCCCGGCTGGCCCGCGAGGGGCCCATACTCCAACAGACCCGCGAGAAGTCCAGGCTCCAGCCGACCGCGACGGGTCCAGACTCCAGCTGGTCAGCGAGCGGGGCGGGGCTCCAACTGGGACCGCGTGGGGTCCAAACTCCGGGCGACCCCCGACAGGCCCAGACCCCAGCTGACCCGCGAGAGACCCAGGCTCCGGCTAGCCCGCGAGGGGCTGGGCACGGCCAACCCACGACAGGTCCAGGCTCCGACTGGCCACGAGCGGGCCGCCACTCTTGCACGCGGAGAACGCGCACGACCAAGAAACCCGCAGGTCCACGCGCTCCCCCGCACGACAGAAGAGCACCCCGGCAAGATCTCACCTCCGCCCAAGCTTCCACCAGTCCCGGGTTAAGAAATGGCAACCGGTCCTTGCTGATATCTCAACTCAGACCTACTGTGATCCCAGTCGCTCGCTGAACGAAGGAGATCGCAGTGCCTCGCAGTCACGATCCTCGACCGGCCGGCTGGCGGGTCGGCGCCGACATCGGCGGCACGTTCACCGACGTCATCGCTCTGGGCCCGGCCGGGGAAATCGTCCCGATGAAGGTGCCTTCGACGCCGCCCGACTACGGCGCGGGCGTCGTGACGGCGACGACCGCGGTGCTGGCGTCGGCCGGGACGCAGCCGGAGTCAGTGGTCGCGATGCTGCACGGCACCACCGTGGCCACCAACGCGATCCTGTCGATGAGCGGCGTCCGCACCGCGGTGGTCACCACTCGCGGTTTCCGCGACGTGCTGGAAATCGGGCGGCTGCGGCGTCCGTCGCTCTACGACCTGTCCTGGTCGAAGCCGGAACCCTTGGCCCGCCGTAGGAACCGCTACGAACTCGACCAGCGCATCACCGCCGACGGACAGCTCGCCCCCGCGACCGACGCGGACGAAGTCCGTGCACTGGCCGGGCAGTTGCGCGCGGACGGCATCGAAGCGGTGGCGGTGTGCCTGCTCAATTCCTACGTCCGGCCGGACGAGGAGCGCCGGGTCGCCGAGCTGCTGCGCGCCGAACTGCCGGACGTCTATGTCACCGCATCGGTCGACGTTTCCCCGCAGCCGCACGAATTCGAACGCACCAGTACGGCGACAGTCAACGCGTACGTCGGCCCGGCGGTGCACGGTTACCTCACCCGGCTGGAGGCGGGGCTACGCGCGGAAAACGTTCACGCGCCGCTGCTGGTCATGCAGTCTAGCGGCGGATTGCTCGATGCCGCTTCGGTCGCGCAACGGCCGGTGCAGATCATCGAATCCGGTCCGGCGGCCGGGGTCACCGCTGTGCAGAAGCTCGCGCAGCTGATCGGTCTGTCCACAGTGGTCGC
Organism: Amycolatopsis sp. NPDC054798; assembly: GCF_053611505.1. Lineage (NCBI taxonomy): Bacteria > Bacillati > Actinomycetota > Actinomycetes > Pseudonocardiales > Pseudonocardiaceae > Amycolatopsis > Amycolatopsis sp. NPDC054798. Next base: position 23,079 of record NZ_JBSHAM010000015.1, read on the forward strand.
TTTCGACATGGGCGGAACGACGGCGAAAGCCTCCCTGATCGAGCACGGCGAACCGTTCGTTTCGGCGGACTACGAGGTCGGCGGCGGGATGAACGTGGCGCGCGGGCTCAGTTCCGGGGCCGGCTACCCGGTGCGGGCCCCGTCGATCGACATCGCCGAGGTCGGTTCCGGCGGCGGCAGCATCATCTCCGTCGACCCCGCGGGCGCGCTCCACGTCGGGCCCGCGAGCGCCGGTTCGCGCCCCGGGCCGGCGTGCTACGGCCAGGGCGGCGAGCTGCCGACTCTCACAGATGCCAACGTCACGCTCGGATATCTCAGCCCGCAGTCGCTGGCAGGCGGGCGCGTCTCGATTCACCCGGACCTCGCCGAGAAAGCACTGTCCACAGTGGCCGGACGGCTTGACGAGGACGTAGCGGGGACCGCGCGCGGCGCGTATCAGGTCGCCGTGTCCAGCATGACCACCGCGGTCAAGGCGGTCACCAGCGAACGGGGCAGGGATCCGCGAGAAGCCACCATGGTCGCGTTCGGCGGCGCGGGCCCGCTCTACGCCGCCGCGCTGGCCCGAGAACTGGGCATCAGCACCGTGCTCGTGCCGGTGCATCCGGGGCTTTTCAGCAGCATCGGCCTGCTCGTCGCCGACACCGAACGCCACGAACTCGCACCGTACCGGCCCGAATTCGCTGATATCTCAGCGCTCGCCGCCGAATTCGCTCGGCTGTCCGAGAAGGTGCGCGAGGAACTCGGCGAAGACGCGGTCGTGGACCGGCTGCTGGACATGCGCTACCGCGGCCAGCGATTCGAGCTGCGGATCCGGGTTCCCGACGGCGACCTCACCGAGGACCTGCTCGCCGAGACCCGCGCGCGGTTCCACGCCGAGCACAAGCGCACCTACGGCCGCGCCGGCACCGACGACCTCGTCGAGCCGGTCAACCTCCGCGTGCGCGGCAAGCTGCCCACTCAAGTGTCCATTTCGGACGTACTGACACTTCCCGAAACCGAAACCGAAACCGCAGCACCCGCCTTCCGCGAATGCCGTTTCGCCAAAACGGTTTCCGCGCCCGTGCTCTCCCGGTCCGCGCTCGGCGCCGAACCGGCCGACGGGCCGATGATCATCGAGGACATGGACGCCACCACGCTCGTCCCTCCCGGTGCGCAGGCGCACCGCGACCGGTTCAACAACATCGTGATCACCTGGAGTGCCGCATGATCCGCGACGCCGTGACGTTCGAGGTCTTCCGCAACGCCGTCACCGGGATCGCCGACGAAATGGCGATCACCATCCTGCGCACCGCGCATTCGCAGCTCGTCGCGTCCAGCATGGACTTCTCCGCCGCGCTGTGCGACGCCCGCGGCCGGGTGATCGCGCAGGCCAACACGCTGCCGGTGCACCTCGGGTCCATTCCGGACGCGATGGAAGCGATCTTCGCCGAGTTCGGCGATTCGGTCCGGCCCGGCGATCTCTACCTGCTCAACGATCCGTCGCTCGGCGGCATGCACCTGCCGGACATCTTCGCGGTTTCCCCGGTGTTCACTGGGGAAACGCTGCTGGGCTTCGCGGTCACCGTCGTCAACCACACCGACGTCGGCGGATGGGCGGCCGGGTCGATGGCAGTCCAGTCGACCAGTATCTTTGCCGAGGGAATTCAGATCCCACCGTCGCGCCTGATCGAAGCGGGCACGACGAACGAAACCTTCCTGCGCGTGCTGCTGCGCAACGTCCGCGAGCCGGAACTGCTGCGCGGCGATCTGGAATCCCAGCTGGCCGCCTGCCACACCGGTGCCGAAGGACTGCGCGCCCTCGCCGCGCGGCACGGCGTCGAACGGCTCGTCGAACTCACCGACGAACTGCTCGACTACTCCGAAACCCTCCTGCGCGCCGCGCTTTCCGAAGCGGTTCCCGGAACCTACGAGTTCACCGACCACATCGACGACGACGGCCTCGGCTCCGGGCCGATCCCGATCCGGGTCAAGGCGACGCTGTCGCGGTCCGGGATCGAACTCGACTTCACCGGTTCGTCGCCGCAGGTCGCCTCCGCGCTCAACGCGACCGCATCGTTCACCCGTTCCGCGGCTTATGCGGCCCTGCAAGGAATTCTCGCCTCTGACATCCCAGCCAACAGCGGCTTCTACCGCCCGTTCAGCTTCGTCATCCCGGAAGCGTCCATCCTGAACGGACGGCGTCCGGCCGCCCGCGGGGCACGCGGGCTGGTCGGGTTCCGGATCATCGACGCAGTGCTCGGCGCGCTTGCCCCGGTGTTCCCGGACCGGGTGCCCGCCGCGGGCGAAGGCGGCCCGGACGGGATCGCGGTCGGCCTCGTCGGGCCGGACGGCGAATCCATGGTGCTGTGGGATCCGCTGGCCGGCGCGTGGGGCGCCCGGCCCGACCGCGACGGCGTCGACGGGATCAGCTCGCTGGGCGCGAACCTGACCAACACGCCGGTCGAAGAACTCGAACGCTCCGGACACCTCCGCATCGACGGCTACGGCTATCTGCCCGACAGCGGCGGCGCGGGCCGCTGGCGCGGCGGGCTCGCGACGTTTCGCGACATGACGCTGCTGGCTCCCGAGGCCAGTGTGCAGATCCGGTCCGACCGGCGGAAGTTCCTGCCGTACGGGCTTTCCGGCGGCGCGCCGGGAACTCCCTCGCTCAACGTCCTCGACCCCGGCGGTCCCGGCGAACGCGTGCTGGAGTCCAAACCGCACTTCACCATGACCGCCGGGCTCCGGCACCGGCACGTGACCGCGGGCGGGGGCGGGCACGGGCATCCGTTCGGCCGGGAGCCGCAGCGGGTGTTCGAAGACGTCCTGGACGGCAAGGTCACCCGCGAGGGGGCCGAACGGGACTACGGCGTCGTCATCGACGACGGGGGGATCGACCAGGCCGCCACCGCCGCCGCGCGCGGCGGGACGCGCTGACGCACCACCACTCCCATTCCCCGACAGATCGGACTTCGCCATGAGTTCCCATGTCGCCGCCGCCCGGAGCGCTGTCGCGCCGCGGACCTGGCGGAAAGCGGGCATCCGGATCATCCCGCTGGTCGGGCTCGCCTACGTGGCCAGCTACATCGACCGCGCCAACATCGGCTACCTCGCCGCCCCGATGTCACGCGACCTGCGGTTGAGCACCGGCCAGATCGGGCTCGCCGCCGGGCTGTTCTTCATCGGCTACATCCTCGTCGAGGTGCCGAGCAATCTGGCGCTGCGGCGGTTCGGCGCGCGGAAGTGGATCGCCCGCATCATGATCACCTGGGGCCTCGTCACCGCGGCCACCGCGGCGGTGAACTCGGCCGCGACGCTGTATCTGGCCCGGCTTCTGCTCGGGTTCGCCGAGGCCGGGCTGGCCGCGGGGATCCTGCTCTACCTGACCCTGTGGTTCCCGCGCCGGCAGCGGTCCTGGGCGTTGTCGGCGTTCTTCCTGATGACGCCGGTGGCCTCGATCGTCGGCTCGCCGCTGGCCGCCGCGCTGCTCGAATGGGGGCAGCAGCTGTTCGGCATCGCGGGCTGGCGGGCGCTGTTCCTGGTCGAGGGCCTGCTGACGGTCGTGGTCAGCGTCCTGATCTTCGTCTTCCTCCCGGACCGTCCGGCCAGCGCGCGCTGGCTCGACGACGGGGAGAAGGCCGCGATCGAGGCGACGCTGGCCGCGGAGGCCGAAGAACACCGGGCCCACGGCGCGATTTCCGGGCTGCGCGAGGCGCTGACCAGCCGCCGGGTCTGGATCATGGCCGTGACGTGGTTCGCCATCGCGTTCGGGCTCTACCCGCTCCAGTTCTTCCTGCCGACGATGCTCCGGTCCATCACGCACAGCATCGGCGGCGCCGGAGACGTCAGCAGCGTCCTGTTGTCCGCGATCCCCTACGCGGTGGCGTTGCTCGCGCTGCTGGGGTGGGCGCGTTTCGCGGCCCGGCGTTCAGCAGTCACCGCCACTGCCATACCAATGGGCCTCGGTATTGTCGGCCTGCTCATGGCGACGTTCACCAGCAGCGGCCCGCTGTTCGTGATCGCGGTCTGCCTGAGCGTCTCCGGGATTCTCACCGCAATGCCGCAGTTCTGGCGGATCCCGGCGATCGGCCTGACCGGCGCGGCGGCCGCGTCCGGCATCGCGCTGATCAACTCGGTCAGCAATCTCAGCGGGTTCATCGGCCCGTACTTCACCGGGGCGGTCGCGTCGGCGACCGGCAGTTTCACCTATGCGCTGCTGGCGATCGCGACCATCATGACGGCGGGACTGGCCGCCTTGCTCACCACGGGACGGCGCATGGAACGACTGGACGGGAACCTCTTATGACCACTGCACTGATCGTCGGCGACCTCCAGCGGGGCATCACGGACGGCTACCCGTTCGCCCGCCAGGTCGTGCCGCCGCTCACGGGCCTGCTGCCGCGGGCCAGGAAAGCCGGCGCGCTAGTCGTCTTCGTGCACTTCGGCCTGCGGGGCAACGGAACCGATCTGCCCGAAGGTCCGCTGTACCGCTCGTTCTTCGACGCCGGAGACACTTTCCACGAAGGTTCGCCGGGCACTGAACTGGCGCTGCCGGTCGCCGAGGAGGACGTCGTGGTCCTGAAGCGCCGGGCAAGCGCCTTCGCCGGCACGGACCTCGACCTCGTGCTCCGCGCGCGGGGCATCCGCCGCCTCGCGATCGCCGGGGTCGTGACCAGCGCGATGGTCACCGCGACGTGCTACGACGCGGCCGACCGCGGCTATCAGGTGACCGTGTTGCGCGACGGATGCGCCGACAGCGACCCGGCTGTCAACGATTTCTTGCTGGACAAGGTCTTCCCCAGCCGTGGGTTCGAGGTCGTGTCCTGCGCGGAATGGAACGGGGGAACCGCGTGAACGCGGCGTTGCTCGACCGGCTCCGCGCCGAACTCGGCGAACGTCAGCCGCGGCGCGATCTCGTGGTCTCCGGCGCACAGGGACCGACGCTGGGCGTGGACGGCGACGTTCTCGTGAACTTCGCCTCGAACGACTATCTCGGTCTGGCCGGAGCACCGGAAGTCCTTGCCGCGGCCCAAGAAGCGATGCACGAGCACGGACTCGGCGTGGCGGCGGGCCGAGTCCTCTGCGGCACCAGGAGTGTCCACAGTGCACTCGAAACCGCCATTGCCGAGCTGGCCGGCACCGAGGACGCCGTGCTGTACGGCTCGTGTTTCGACGCGAACCTCGGCGTCTTCGCCGCGTTGCTCGGACCGGACGACGTGATCTTCAGCGACGCGCTCAACCATGCCAGCCTGATCGACGGCATCCGGCTGTCGCAGGCACAACGGCGGGTCTACGCGCACTCAGATCTCACCGAGCTTGAGCGATATCTCAACGAGAGCGCACCCGCACGGCACCGGTTGATCGTCACCGACGGCGTGTTCAGCATGGACGGCGATCTCGCCGCGCTGCCCCGGCTCGCCGAACTGGCCCGGCGCTACGACGCGGTGCTGCTGGTCGACGATTCGCACGCCACCGGTGTGCTGGAGGGCGGCACGGCCGGGCACTTCGGGCTGGCCGGCGAGGTCGACATCCTGACCGGCACGCTCGGCAAGGCGCTCGGAGGCGCGGCAGGCGGTTTCGTCGCCGGGTCGCGCGCGGTCGCCGAAACCCTGCGCCAGTTCTCGCGGCCGTACATCTTCACGAACGCGATGGCACCCCCGCTGGCGGCGGCCGCGCTGACCGCGATCCAGCTCGCGACCGACCGTCCGGAGTTGCGAAAACGCCTGGCTGCCAACACTTCCTGGCTCCGCGCCGCCTTGCTCGATCTCGGGTACGAGGTGCTGCCCGGCGAACACCCGATCATCCCGGTGATGGTGCGCGGCGGCACGCTCGCCGTGGAGACAGCAGCAGCACTGCGACGCGAAGGCGTTCTTGTCTTCGCTCTCTCGCACCCGGTCGTCCCGGCCGGCGAAGAACGGATCCGGGTGCAGGTCTCGGCCGCGCACACGCCGGAGCACCTAGAACACGCGGCTGCCGCTTTCCGTCGCGTGCGCGGTCTGGTGACGGCCGCATGAGCACCGAAGACAACCTCTGCGCGCCTACCCCTGCCGACAGCCGCGAACTGGCCGGCCGGGTCGCGGTCGTGACCGGCGGCGCGAGCGGCATGGGCCTGGCGACGGTGCGCGCGCTGGCCTGCCGGGGCGCGACCGTCGCCGTGTTCGACTCCGCTGCCCGGGAAGCCGAAGACCTGGCGGCCACGCTTTCGGTTCCGGCGGACCGGATCCGGTCGATCGCGGTGGACGTCACGGACGCCGACCGGGTGGGCCGCGCGTTCGACGCGGTGCTGGCCGAACGGGACCGGCTCGACATCCTGGTCAACGCCGCGGGTATCGCACCACCGACGGCGTTCGAAGACATCACCGAAGCCGAGTGGAATCGCGTGCTCGCGGTCAGCGTGCACGGGACGTTCCTGTGCTGCCAGCGCGCATTGCCCGCGCTCCGCACCGGCGGCTGGGGCCGGATCGTCAATTTCTCTTCCACCGCGGGCAAAACCATCAGCACCGCGGGCGGGGTGCATTACACGACGGCCAAGCACGGCGTCCTCGGCCTCACCCGGCATCTCGCGAAGGTCTGCGGGCCGGACGGAATCACGGTCAACGCCGTCTGCCCCGGCCTGATCGACACGCCGATGGCCCGCGGCCTGCTTCCCGCGGCAGCGCTCGAGGAGGCCACCCGCTCGTTCCCGGTGCCGCGCGCCGGGCTGCCGTGGGAAGTGGCCGAACTCGTCGCGTTTCTCGCGTCCGATCGGGCCGCTTACATCACCGGCGCCGCGATCGACATCAACGGCGGCGACCTCATCGTCTGAGTTTTCCCGCCACAACCCCGGCACGAAGACCTCAGCAGTCCTCTCCGGCCCGAAAACCCTTACAGAAGGCGAGTTCCTCCGTGCGACCCATCATCCGACACCTCATCGGCGGCCGGGAAACCGCCGGGCACTCCACCCGGACGGCACCGGTCTGGAACCCCGCGACCGGCGAGCGCCAAGCGGACGTGCTGCTCGCCGAGACCGCCGACGTCGACGCCGCTGTGCGGGCCGCGCGCGCCGCGCTGCCGGACTGGTCCGACACCTCCGTCATGCGTCGGTCGCGGCTCATGTTCGCGTTCCGCGACCTCGTCGGGAAGCACCTCGACGACCTGGCGCGGGTCGTGTCCGCCGAGCACGGCAAGGTCTTCGAGGACGCGAGAGGCGAACTCGTCCGCGGCCTCGAAGTGATCGACTTCGCCTGCGGGATCCCGCAATTGCTCAAGGGCGAGTATTCCGACCAGGTTTCGGCGGGCGTCGACCTCTTCTCGTTCCGCCAGCCGCTCGGCGTCTGCGCGGGCATCACGCCGTTCAATTTCCCCGCCATGGTCCCGATGTGGATGCATCCGATCGCCATCGCGACCGGCAATACGTTCGTGCTCAAACCGTCCGAACGCGACCCGTCGGCAGCCAATTTCGTCGCCGAGCTCTACGCCGAGGCCGGGCTGCCCGACGGCGTCTTCAACGTCGTGCACGGGGACAAGGTCGCGGTGGACGCGTTGCTGGACCATCCGGACGTCGCCGCGGTGTCGTTCGTCGGGTCGACGCCGATCGCGCGGTACGTTCACGAACGCGCGACCGCGAACGGCAAGCGCGTGCAGGCGCTCGGCGGCGCGAAGAACCACGCCGTCGTGCTGCCGGACGCCGATCTCGAGAACGCCGCCGAACACCTGGTGTCCGCCGGATACGGCTCGGCGGGCCAGCGGTGCATGGCGATTTCCGTCGCCGTCGCGGTCGGCGACGTGGCCGAGCCGCTGGTCGAGCTGATCGCCGAAAAGGCGCGGGCGATCAAGGTCGGGCCGGGGCTGAGCCCTGGGTCCGAGATGGGGCCGGTCGTGTCGCCGGACGCGCTCGAACGCGTCCGGGGCTGCATCGCCGACGGCGTCGCAGCGGGAGCCGAACTCGTGGTCGACGGAAGGGAAATCACGGTCGAAGGCGACGGATTCTTCGTGGGGCCAACGCTTTTCGACGGCGTGACCCCGGACATGGCGGTGTACCGCGAGGAGATCTTCGGCCCGGTGCTCGTGGTCGTGCGGGCCGGTTCGCTGACGGAGGCGATCGATCTGATCAACGCGAACGACTGGGCCAACGGCGCCGCCGTCTTCACCGGCAGCGGCCGGGCGGCGCGGCAGTTCCAGCGTTCGGTGCAGGCCGGGATGATCGGCGTGAACGTGCCGATCCCGGTGCCGATGGCGTTCCACTCGTTCGGCGGCTGGAAGCAGTCGCTGTTCGGCGCGCACCGCATGCACGGTCCCGAAGGCGTCGCCTTCTACACCAAGGCCAAGGCCGTGACGAGCCGCTGGCCGGAGTCGCCCGACGGGGCGAGCCTGCATTTCCCCACCGCGGTCTGACCGCCCGGGGCCCGGGGAGAGCGAGTTCCCCCGGGCCCCGGCGGTCAGCCCAGCGGGAGTTCGATGTTCGCCCGGCTGATCGACGCGCTCTTAGTCAGCACCTTGAGCACGTCGCGGCGCACCCGCTCGCACCGGGCCCGCATCGCGCTGCGCGCCCCGTCCTCGTCCCGGTCGCGCAGGCATTGGAAAATGGCCTGCAGCTCTCCCGGCGGGCTCGCGACGTCCGGGGCGATCTGCAGCACCATCCGCAGCACCCGTTCCAATTCGTCGAGCACGTCGACGAGCGATTTGGCGAGCCGGTCGTTGCCGTTGAAGTGGGCCATGATGCCCTCGAACTCGATGCCGACCGGCAGCCAGTCGTCGAGATCCGTCTTGCCCGCCACGTATGCGGACGCGATTTTCGACAGCGTTTCGAGCCGTCCGAGCGCCTCCGCCGAGACACCGTTCCGCGCGGCGCCGGCGGCCGCTTCAGCGGCCAGCAGCGACCGCAGACCGCACAGATCGTCAGTGTCCTGCAACGTGACCGGGCTGACGACGTAGCCCGCCCGCGGGAGCGCGGTGACCAGCCCGTCGCGCCGCAGCCGCGCCAGCGCTTCGCGCACTGGCGTCTTGCTGATCTGCCACTGCTGGGCAAGCGACGTCTCGGTGAAACTGCTGCCGGGCTTCAGCGTCAGGTCGATGATCTGGCGGCGGATCGCCCGGTAGGCCTGGCCGGTCCGGTCGAGACCGGATTCGTCTTCGCCGACCAGCAGCAACGCGGGGATGTGCGGCGTTCCGGTGAGGACGCCGTGAATGTCGGACACCTTGGCAGAATACCAGTACCGGCGATTGATATGGCAGACACGCATCCTCATGCACCCTTAAGATCTCTACTCTTGCACGCTGATATCTCAGTGTGCGAAGCTCTTCGCATGCCGCGAAGCAGTGCGACCTCCTGGGCTCTTCCCGCTTCCCGAGACCTCCCGGCGCTGGGCGCGATGAGCGCACGCGACCGGGCCCGCCGGACCGGCGGCCGGATGCTCCCGCTCGTGGGCGCTCCGGTCCTGCCGATGCCCGGGCACGTGCGCGAGGCGGTCCTGCGGGCGATGGACGAACCCGACCCGCGCGACAGCCGGGGCCTGCCCGAACTCCGGTCGGCCATCGCCGCCGAACTCGGCCCGGACATCGACCCCGACCGGCGGCTGCTGGTGACGCACGGGGCGATGCACGGTCTTTCCCTCGTGCTGCGCACCGTTCTCGCGCCGGGCGACGAGGTGATCGTGCCGACCCCGGCGTACTTCTTCGACGGCGCTATCCGCGAATCCGGCGCGACGCCGTCGTACGTCCCGTCCCGCGATGACTGGGCTTTCGATATCGACGGCATGGCCGACGCGGTGACCTCGCGCAGCCGTGCCATCCTCCTGTGCAATCCGGTCAATCCCACCGGATACCTCCCTGATGCCGAAACGATCGCCGCGGTGGTCGACTTGGCCGCCCGCCGCGGACTGCTTGTGATCTCAGACGACTCGTGGCAGCACTTTGTGTTCGATGGCGCCGAATACCACCCGATCGAGTCGCTTTCCGGCAATTGGCCGCATCTGATCACCGTCACCAGCCTGAGCAAGTACTACGCGCTCGCGACCTGGCGGCTCGGCTATGTGCTGGCCCAGCCGGAAATCGTCGACGCGATGGAACGCCGCCTGCAGTGGGAAGCGGTGTGCTGCGGCGCGATCCCGCAGCACGCGGCGGCCGCCGCCCTCACCGGGCCGCGCGACTGGCTCGACCGGGAACTCGCGACATATCAGCGAAAACGCGACCTCGTCTGCGACGGCATCGAGGCCAGCGGCCTTCCCGCCCCGGTGCGCCCCGGAGGCGGCGCCTTCCTGCTCGCCGACTGCGGCCGCCTCGGCGACACCCCGGAAGACATCGACCGGGCCTTGCTGCGCAACGGCATCGCGGCGATCCGCGGCGCCGACCTGCACGCGCCGGACACGCACGTCCGGCTCACCTTCGGCGCTGCGGAACCGGTGCTGACGGAGCTGGTCAGCGCGTTGAAACAAGCCTGCCCGCAGCCCTGACCGCACCGGTTTCGCAAGGCTCGGGAAGTCCGCTACTCTCGGTACGGCATCTATCACCGTGTCAGCACGCGGGAGGTACGCGTCGTGGCCGACGCAGTCAACGCACCGCCGGGGGTCAACCCGAACCAGTCGAGCGCCGCCCGCGTTTACGACTATCTTCTGGGCGGAAAAGACAATTACGAGATCGACCGGCAGGTCGCCAAGGAAATCGCGCGGGTGATGCCGGACATCGCGGAGACCGCCCGGGTCAACCGGCATCTGCTGACCCGGATCTGCCGCTTCCTCGCCTACCACGCGGGCATCCGCCAGTACATCGACTGCGGCTCGGGCATGCCGACCTCGGAAAACGTGCACCAGATCGTGCAGCGCGCGGATCCGACGGCCAAGGTCGTCTACGTCGACTACGACCCGGTGGTGGCCAGCCACGGGCGGGCGCTGCTCAACGAAAACGAGTTCACCGAATACATCCAGGCGGATTTCTTCGACCCGCCGAGCATTCTCGACCACCCGACGGTGCACGAGCACCTCGACTGGGACGAGCCGATCGCGGTGCTGTTCCTGCTCGCCCTGCACCACCAGACGGGCGACCGCGAGCTCGCCGGCAAGGTGACGAAGGAATTCATCGACCGCCTCCCGTCCGGTTCGTACGTGGCGATCTCGCATCTGCTCGACGCTCACGACGGCTCCGAGGACGACGAGGTGGTGCAAGGCATCCTCGATTCGATCCACAACGGATCGATGAAGGACGTCTCCTCCCGCACCCGCGCGGAGATCAAGGAACTGTTCCACGGCATGGAGCTGATCCCGAGCGGGCCGAACAAGCCCGCGGAGATCGTGCCGGTGGTCGAATGGTGGCCGGACGGCCCGCTGCTGGGTCCGCCGACCGTCTCCCAGCGGATCGTGGCGTGCGGGGTCGCGCGGAAACCCTGACGGCGCACCAGGTTTACGACTTCGGGCCGGTGGTGCGGGCAGGGCTCAGTGCCCGGCCCGGACCACCGGCCCGAAGTCGTGCTGCGGACAATAACCAGCCCGCTGGACCGAGATACGAGACGCCGCGAGACAGAGCCCGTGCGGGGAACCTTCACGGGCGCTGAGTCCCTCGGGGTTCCCCGCACGGACCTGTCACGACGCGACCGGCACCGGCTCCTCGGCCCGTGCCGCCGCCGGGGAACGCCGCAGCGCGACCATCCCCACCACCGCGAACACCACGACAATCGCCGCGCCGATCCCGGCGACCGTGTGCAGCCCCGAGGTGAACGCGTCCCGTGCGGTGGCCAGCACCTGCTCCCCCATCGTGCCGGGCAGCGTCGCCGACGCCTCCATCGCACCGGCCATGCTCTCGGTCGCCTGGGCGGACGCCGCCGCGGGCACGTGCGCGGGGATCGCGATCTGGTCGCGGTACACCGCCGTCCCGACGCTGCCGAACACCGCGATCCCCATGGCGATCCCGAATTCCGCGCTGGTCTCCGACATCGCCGAAGCCGCGCCCGCCCGTTCCGGCGGAACCGAACCGATCACCATTTCGGTGCACAGCACGCCCTGCGGCCCCATTCCGAAGCTGGCGATCGACATGCCCAGCACCACGAACGGCACGCCGCCCGCCCCGTTGGCGAGGGTGAACAACAGGATTCCGGCCGCCGCGACCAGCATTCCGAAGCCCAGCACGAATTCCGGCCGCATCCGGCGCGCCAGCCGCGGCGCGATCATCGACCCGGCGACCACGGCGAGCGCCTGCGGGACCAGCAGCAGCCCGGCGTCGACGGTGCTCAGTCCGGCGACCATCTGCAGATATTGGCTGACCAGAAGGAAAACACCGCCCATGGTGACCGCGCCGACCAGCATGATCGCTACCGCGGCGCTGAACGCGCGCACCCGGAACAGCTGGAGGTCCAGCAGCGGGTGCTCCAGCCGCCGCTGCCGCCGGACGAACACCACGCCGACCGCGACCCCCGCTGCCAGCACCGCGATTTCGGTCAGGGACAAGCCGTTCTTGGCGATTTCCTTGAGCGCGTAGATGACCGGCAGGATCGCGGCGAGCGACAGGCCGACGCTGGCGAGGTCGAGGCGTCCGGCGGCGTCGTCGCGGTATTCCGGCAGCAGTTTCGGCGCGGTCGCGAGCAGCAGGACCATCACCGGCACGCCCATCAGGAACACCGAACCCCAGCGGAAATGCTCCAGCAGGAACCCGCCGGCGACCGGGCCGACCACCATGCCGCCCATGAAACAGCTCATCCACACCGCGATCGCGGAGCCGCGCTGCTTGGGGTCCGGGAACATGTTGCTGATCAACGCGAGCGTCGAGGGCATGAGCGTCGCCCCGGCGATCCCGAGCACGGCCCGCGCGGCGATCAGCATCTCCGGACTGGTCGAAAACGCCGCCGCGACCGACGCGAGCCCGAACGCGCCGCCGCCGATCATCAGCAGCTTCCGCCTGCCGATCCGGTCGCCGAGGGTGCCCATCGTGACGAGGAACCCGGCGATCATGAAGCCGTAGATGTCGATGATCCACAGCAATTGCGTCGCCGACGGCCGCAGATCCGCGGCGAGGTGCGGAACCGCGAGGTGCAGCACGCTCATGTCCAGCGACAACAGCACGGTCGGCAGGGCCAGCACGGCCAGGCCCAGCCACTCGCGTCGTCCGGCACTCATTTCGGTCTCCCCTGGGGTGTCGATCGGTCGTCTCACTGAAGCGACGATCGGGGTGCGGCCGGATCGACATCCTGGGAAAAACTTCTTCGGACGGATTGGGGCGGAAGCTCAAGAGGCTGGTCAGCCGTGCTCCGGCGGCACATGCGACGCCGAAAAACCCGCGTCGCCTTCGCCGGAGCACTCGGGGTCGTCCCTGGCTTTCCCCGGAATCAGGCCACCGCGTAGTTCCCGAGCGAAGGTTCCAGCAGGTCGAACGCCTCGCTCGCCTCCGCGGCGACCGTCTCCGCGATCTCGTCGTCCGGCCGCCCGGCCAGAGTCAGCTCTTCGATCCGCTGGAACAGGATGTGGTGGACCGCCCCCAGCAACCCGGCCGCCGTGCGGACGGCGATGTCCGACCGGGTGCCGCCGACCGCGTCCGCCAGCGCCTCCGCCAAGGCGCGTTCCCGCTGTTCGTGCAGGCCGCGCAGGCACGCCGACAAGGTCGGGCTCTCGGCGATCATCCGGCTGAATTCCAGCCCCGCGAACCCGATCACCGGGTCCTTGGCCGCGACCGCGGCCTCGAATGCCCGCCGCAGCGCCGCGAGCGCGGACTCCCCTGGTCTCCGAGCCGCCACCGCGTCCGCCAGGGTCGCGACGAACTCGTCCTGATGGTCCAGGACCAGGTCTTCCTTGCGGGCGAAGTAGTTCGTCACCGTCTTCTTCGCGACCCGCGCCGCCGCCGCGACCTGGGCGATCGTCGTCTCCTCGAAGCCCTGTTCCAGGAACAGCCGCGTCGCGTGGTCGGAGATCAGCCGGCGCGTCTCCTGCTTCTTGGCTTCCCGCAGGCCCAGCTCCATGAAAACTTACCTCCGACGTAAATTTACCTTGACACCCATCTAGTGCCTCGGCATACTTTTACTACCGACGTAAAGATAGCCCGAAGGAGACCCTCTTGTCGATCGCTGCTCTCCCGTCGCTCGCGGACCAGGCGGACCACCTGATCGCACTGGGGGTGCCCGAGATCGCGCGGCTTTCCGCCGCTGACCTGCGTGCTTTCGCCGCGGACCACAGCGCTGCGGAAGGCGCGCTGCTGGCGGTCCACCCGGATCGGGCGCCCGCGTCGGCGCTCACGCCGCTGCTTCGCCGTGAAGGAAAACCCGGGTTCGTCGTCACCGACATGCGCGACGTCGACCAGTTCACCCCGCGCGACATCGAGGTGCCCGACGCGCCGCTGTACCTCGTCACCGGACTCGACCGCGGCGACGAGCTGGCGAACTGGAGCCCCGAGGAAGCACTGCCCGCGATCACGAAAGCCGGACGCAGTCCGCTGCTGCTCACCGAGGGGATCCACTGGGTGCTGCACCAGCCGTCGGTGCTCGACCGCAATCATTGCTTCATGACCATCGGCTCCCGGCTGCGCAAGGAAAACGGCAAGTTCGACGCCCGCACGCCGGCGCTGTGGATCAGCAACGGCACCGGCCGCGACGGCAGCGAGCGGCGCAACGCCCCGAAGGTCGGCTGGTGCTGGTGGGGCAACCGGCACACCTGGCTGGGTTTCGGGTCCGCCGCCGCCCGCCGCTGAGCCCTTATCCGAAGGAGAGATCCCATTTTCCCCGATCCGAACGTCCTGCACCCGATGCCCGGCCAGCCGCGGGTGGTGCTGCTGAAACCGCTGGTCACCTCGCCGCTGATCGACGTCGGCGACTTCTCCTACTACGACGACCCGGACGATCCGGCCGCCTTCGAGACGCGCAACGTGCTGTACCACTACGGGCCGGAGAAGCTCGTGATCGGCAAGTACTGCGCGCTCGGCGAGGGCGTGCGGTTCATCATGAACGGCGCGAACCACCGGATGGACGGGCCGTCGACGTTCCCGTTCCCGATCATGGGCGGCGAATGGGCCGAGCATTTCGACGTCATCACCGGCCTGCCCGGACGCGGCGACACAGTGCTGGGCAACGACGTCTGGCTCGGCTATCGGGCGATGGTCATGCCGGGGGTCCGCATCGGGCACGGCGCGATCGTCGCGTCCGGGGCGGTCGTGGTGGACGACGTGCCGGACTACGGCATCGTCGGCGGCAACCCCGCCAAGCTGATCCGCCGCCGCTACCGTGACGAGGACGTCGACCGCCTGCTGGCGATCGCGTGGTGGGACTGGCCGCTGGACCACCTCACCAAGCACGTCCGCACGGTCATGTCCGGCAGCGTCGACGAACTGGCGAGGGCCGCGGCCGAACTCGCGTGACTCGGTAACGTGGCTGGCGTGCCCGTTGAGATACCAGAGGAAGCTCGCCGAAGCACTGCCCTGTTCCTGTCCACAGTGGACCGAGTCGCGCCAGGACTGGTGACCGGCTTTTACCTGGTCGGCTCGGTCTGCTTCGGGGACTTCCACGCCCGCGGCCCCGGACGCGGACGGCTGGGCACGGCCAGCGACATCGATTTCGTCGCGGTCACTGACCGACGCGCCGGGCCGGGTGAGATATCAGCACTGGCACAGGCGCATGCCACCACGGTCGCCCAGTTCCCGCGCCCGCATTTCGACGGGGCCGTGCTGACCTGGGCCGACCTCGCCGCCGGGCCGGAGGACTGCCCGGACGTTCCGTGCGCGCAGGAAAGCCGGTTCACCACGGCGGGCCGGGACGGCGTCAACCCGGTGATGTTCTGCGAACTCGCCAGCCGCGGGATCGCGCTGCGCGGACCCGAAACGTCCGATGTGGACATGTGGGCGGACCGGGACGCCTTGCGCGCGTTCACCGTGGACAACCTGAGCCGTTACTGGCGGCCGTGGTGGGAGAAGAACCGGCGGATCAGTGCGTTGTCGCTCGCGCTCGGAGCGAGCCCGTGGTTCCCGGTGTGGGCCGTGCTCGGGGTGAGCCGGCTGCACCATCTGCTGACCACCGGGGAAATGACGTCCAAATGCGGCGCTGGTCGTTATGCGGCAAGGGAATTCGGCTCGCGCTGGCAGCGCATCGTCGCCGAGAGCCTGAGCCTGCGCACCGGAGGCGCGGAAGGCCGTCGCAGCTATCGGAATCCGCTGGCGCGGCGACGCGACACCCTCGCGTTCGTGGACGCCACGATCGACGACGCGCTCGCTCTGGCCTAGCCGCACGGAACGGGCCCGGCATGGCTGGATGTGCTTGCTTGCGGCCCTGCTCGAGGGCAGCTGGCCGTCGCTCGGCGACTTTATGCATCAGCGGGAGCGGGGCGGTGGTCGAGCAGCATGACGACGGACGCGGAAACCGGGCGCGGTTCGTCGGCGCCGCGCGTTCGCGCACGGTGGGCGGCCGCACCGGACGCCAACTGCCCGGCGGAGATAGCGCCCTCGGCCGAGAGTGCGATCTCGGCCGCGCTCCCGCCGGACAGCGCCGCTCATCTGTCCGAACTAGCACCTTCGGGGAAATTCGGCGATCAAGCGCTCCGGGGTTGACCTTCAAGTCGCTTGAAGCCCGATGATGGGCAGGTGTCCCCTTCCGACCTGCTGACCATCGGGGCGTTCGCCCGCCGCTGTGGCCTGACCGCCAGCGCGCTGCGCTTCTACGCCGATTCCGGACTCGTGCGGCCGATCCGGGTGGACGAGGAATCCGGCTACCGCTATTACTCCCCCGGCCAGGTCTCGGCCGCGCTGCTCGTCCGGCGGTTGCGGGAGATCGGCCTGCCGCTGGAGCGGGTCGGCGCGGTCCTCGCCGCCGAACCGGCGGAAGCGTCCCGGATCATCGACGACCACGTCGCCGGGTTGGTATCTCAGGCGCAGCAGGCGCGGGAGATCGCCGCGACAGCGAAGGCCTCGCTGGGTTCGCCGGAACCGGGGCCGTCGGTCCAGGTCACCGGGCCGGTGTTCACCGCCGCGGTCGAGCAGGTGCTGACCGCGACCACGCACGAACTGCCGGTGCTCAACGGCGTGCACCTGGAAGTCTCGGCCGAGGCGATCGTGCTCACCGCCACCGACCGGTACCGGCTGGCGACCCGCACGCTGGTCCCGGCCGAGCCGGTCGCGTCTGCTTGGACCGCGACCATCGACGCCGACGACCTGCGGCTCGCCCTGCCGTGGACGCGCCGCCAGCATCAGCTGCGGGTGAGCGTCCGGGCCGACGAGATCTGCTTCCTTGGCGACGACGGGATGACCCGGACCTGCCGGACCGTCACCGGCGAGTTCCCCGACTACCGGCTGATGCTGGCCTCGCTGCCAGAAGTCCTTACCCGAGCGGTGATATCTCGCAACGCCCTCGTGGCATGTCTGGAACGCCACTACGCCCCGCAGATCCGGCTGGACCTCTCCGCCGCAGCGGTCACGGCCGGAACCGAAGTTCTCCCCGCCCACGTCACGGGACCGCCGATCTCGCTCTCCTTCGCCATGAGCACGCTGCACCCGGCGATCAGCACCGCCGTCGGCCCGGACGTGATGCTGGACGTCGCGGCCCCGCACCTGCCGGTCGTCGTGCGCTCGGCCGACGAAGGCGACCTGACCACCATTGCCATGCCAGTGAAAGGAACTGCCGGATGACGGACACGATGGCCGAGATCACCGCCGCGGTGACCCAGGGCCGAGCGGGCTCGGCGGACGCCGCCCGGGCGCGTCTGCAGGAATTGTGGGACGAGATCGGTCCGGGCGGCGATCCGTTCTACCGCTGCGTTCTGGCGCACTACCAGGCAGATCTGTTCACTGACCCGGCAGAGGCGCTGGTCTGGGATGTCCGGGCCCTGGACGCCGCGGCGACGGTGACCGACGAGCAGGTGCGAGCCCACGACGCCGGGCTTCGGATCGCGGGCTTCTACCCGTCGCTGCACCTGAACCTGGCTGACAACTTCCGCCGCCTCGGATCATTTTCCGCGGCGGCAGAGCAGATCGAGGCAGCGCGAAAACGCCAGGACGCACTAGGCGACGACGAGTACGGTGCGATGATCCGGCAGGCGATCGACGGGGTCGCGGAAGCGATCGAACGCCGGTCCACCGAACGACGCACGACGGCACCGGGAGTCGAATAATTGGAGCAATGGCTGTCGGCTTGGTGCCGCACCCACCTCGGCGCCGCACCGGTCGAGGTGCTGTTCGAGGCCCGGCAGATCTCGTCAGTGCACGGTCTGCGGCTCGCGGACGGCCGAAAGGTCGTGGTCAAAGCCCGTCCGGACGATGGCCGCGCTGAGGCGTGTGTCTCGGCGCAATCCCAGTTGGCCGAGCGAGGCTTTCCGTGCGCACGACCGCTGACGCCAGTCGTCGCGGTCGGTTCCCTGGCCGTGCACGCCGAGGAATACCGTCCTGGCGGTGAAGTGATTCCCGGAGATTCACCGGAGATCGCCCGGCGTTATGCCGAGGTTTTCGCCCTGCTGATGACCGCTCTCGACGGGATTTCCTCCGCGCCGCCGCTGCCGAACCCGCGCTGGCTGCGCTGGGGTCACTCCGGCCCCGGCTTATGGCCAGCGATCGGCTTCCTGGACGAACGAGACCAGCGCCTGGTGCCCGAGGAGGTAACCAAAACCGCCGATCGGGTCCGCCGCCGGCTGCTCGCGGCCGATCTGCCGAACGTTCTCGGACACGGCGATTTCGAAGCGCAGAACCTTCGCTGGGATACCAGTGAAGGCTGGACGGTACACGACTGGGACAGCCTGGCATGGCAACCCGAAGCGGCGCTGGCCGGAGCCGCGAGCGGGATGTTCCCGAGCACGACGCCGCCGATGCTCGCGCCGATCGAGAGTTCCGCAGCGTTCCTGGAATCCTATCAGGACTTCCGCGGCCGCCGGTTCAGCCTGGCCGAACAGGAAGTCGCGTGGGCGGCGAGCTTGTGGCCGGCCGCGCACAACGCACGCTGGGAAGCACTGCACAGAGATCCGCCGATTTGTGGCGCGGCGATTCGGAAACAGGCGGTTGACCGTCTTCGCCTGGCGAACGCCTGACCGTGGTTGGGGTCCGGGCGGTTGCCGCGCTGGGGGACGCCGCAACCGCCCGGAGGCATTACCGGATGTCGCGAACCAGCGCGCCCACGATCGCGTCTATCCGGCCCGACTGGGCTTTCGAGTAGTCCGCCGTGTCGATGAACACGGTCACCGAACGTTTGCCGTCCTCCGTCACCGCGTTGCGGAAGTCGTGGCCGCTGGCCATGCCGCCGCTGTGCCCCCAGGTCGGGAAGTTCGGGGTCAGTTCGTACCGCTGGAGACCAAGGCCGTATCCCTCGCCGCCGTCGTCGAGGACGGTCTTTTTCATTTCCGTCAACTGGGCGGGAGGCAGGAGTTTTCCGCCCAGCAACGAAGTCCAGAATTTCGTCGTGTCCGCGCCGGTGGAGATCAACTCGCCGGAGGCGTCTGCCTCGGAGACGTTCCATTCCGTGGTGTCGGCACCGTCGGTGTAGGACCGCAGGTCCGGCGCGTCGATCGTCGTTTCGTCGCCGGGCCAGTAAGTTTCGCGCAGGCAGAGCGGTGTGATGATCCGCTCGGCGAGTTCGGTGCCGATGCTGCGGCCGGTCACCTTGGCGACCACCATTCCGGCCAGGTTGTAATTCGTGTTGGAGTACGCGAACCCGGACGGCGCGCGGTCCGGCGGGGCAAGGGCAAGGGCCTGTTCGACGGTCTGGATCGGGTCGAAGTGTTCCCAGCGGTGCGCCTGGTCGTCTTCCCAGAACGGCGAATCCAGGTAGTCCGGCAGGCCGCTCGTCTGCTGGAGCAGCTGCCGGACGGTGATCTTGCGGCCGTCGTAGCGGGCGGTGCGGATCAGGCCGGGCAGGTAGTGGTCGACCGTTTCGTCCAGGCTGATTTTGCCCTCGGCGACCAACTGCAGGACGACGACCGCGGTCCACGTTTTCGTGTCGCTGCCGATTCTCGAATGTTCGTCGCCGGTGATCGCCCGGCCGGTCGCGACGTCGGCTTTTCCGACGCCGCCTTTCCACAGGCCGCAATCCGGGCTCTGCACGGTCAGGACGATTCCCGGGAGACCGACCTTTTTCAGCCCGTCGAGCGCGGTTTGGACGGGTTTGGCGGAACACACGGCCGCGGAGGCCGTGGTCATGGGCACGACCGCCAAAGCCGCGGCCACTGCCACCGCCGCGGCAGCGCTGATCCAAGCTCGCATGTCGTCTCCTTCTGCTCGAATCCTCAGACTGCGAAGAGGGTTTGCGAAGCAACGGTGTGCCGGCGCAGCGCGATCGGATCGACAGCGACGCCGCCGCCCGGACCGTCCGGAACGGACAGGCAACCGTCTTCGAGTTCGAACGGAGCGGTGAGATCGCTGGCGTAGTACCGGTTCGACGCTGAGATGTCATTGGGCAGCACGAAACCGGGCAACGCGGCGAGGGCGAGGTTCTGCGCGCGGCCGATCCCGGTTTCGAGCATTCCGCCGCACCACACCGGGATTCCCTGCGCGGCGCACACTTCGTGGATCCGCCGCGCTTCGAAATATCCGCCGACCCGGCTGGGTTTGACGTTGACGATCCGGCACGCGCCCAGCCGGATCGCGAACGCGGCGTCGCGCGCGGAGCAGATCGACTCGTCCAGGCAGATCGGCGTGCGCAGGAGTTTCGCGAGTTCGGCGTGCCCGCCGAGGTCGCCCGCGGCGAACGGCTGTTCGAGCTGGACCAGCCCGAACTCGTCCAGCCTGCACAGGTGGCCGGCGTCGGCGAGGGAGTAGGCGGTGTTCGCGTCGGCCTGCAGCACCAGGCCGGGGCCGAATTCGGCGCGGACCGCGCGCACTGGTTCGAGGTCCCAGCCGGGTTCGATCTTCAGTTTGATCCGGACGTAGCCCTCGGCCAGATACCCGGCGACAGCGTCGAGCAATTCCGGGATGGTGTCGGTGATTCCGACGGAAACCCCGGCCGGGATCCGCTCGCGCACGCCGCCGAGATACGTCGACAACGGCATCGCGTAGGCGCGGCATTCGGCGTCGAGGATCGCGGTTTCGAGCAGAGCTTTCGCCAGCGGGTTCCCCTTGACCGGAGCCATCGCCTCCCCGACCCGGGCCGCGGTCAACTGCGGCAAGGCGGTGACGCGCGGAACGAGATGGTCGTGCAGGATCCGTTCGGCACCGGCGGCGAACTCCGGGCTGTACACCGGTTCCGGGTCGCCGCCGAACTCCGCCCAGCCGTCGCTGACGTCGGTCACCACGTGCAGCAGAAGGGTGTCGCGTTCGGTGTCCACCGAGCAGGAAGTCCGGAATGGACGGACGAGCGGGAGACTGACCTCGATCAGGTCGATCCGTTCGATTTTCACACCTGCTCCCCCTCGGTCAGGCGGTACCACCCGGACCGGCTGAACCCGGTCGCCGCGCAGCCCTCGGAAAACAGCGGGGCCATCGCGTCCCGGATCGCGTACCGCCACTCCGCGCCCAGCCGCGCGTCCAAGCGGCGGAGCCCCACGATGTCGGCCGGAACCCGGCACCAATACCCGGAACTGTCGCGGGCGAGGAACGGCTCGCCGTCGGGGGCGCGGCGCGGGTCGACCTCCGCGGCCGCCAGGTCCGGACCGGTCAGCTGGACTGGCTTCGGTTCCCGCAGCGGCCACACCGCGGTGAACCGGTCGGTTTCGTCCGCGCCGTTGACGCCGTCCTCGATCTGGCCGTAGAAGTCCACTGTGTACTCGGTCCCGCGCGCGCCGAGCTTCGCCAGGTTGAAATGCGCGTTGCGGCTCACCAACGGATCGAAGGTCCAGACCATTGTTTCCGCGCCCTGGTCGAGCGCCCAGACCCGCTGAGCCTGCTTCAGCGCGAAGCCCACTCCGCGATCGCTCGCGCGCGCGGCGGCGATCAGCGAATAGACCGCACGGGTCACGGGCGGGCAGAAGATCAGCGCCGAGGCCGCCAGGATCCCGTTGTCATCAGCCGCGTAATGCACCGCGCCGCCCGCGTGGACAACGGCACGCAGGGCGTCGGCGCCGAACGGCGCCTGGGATTCCGGCGTCTGCCAGACCCGGGCGAGGAACCGCGACACCGCTTCGAGCGTCCGGACGTCGTCGGCCAGCCGGATCCGGACTCCGGCCCGGTTCGCCGCGCGCAGGGCGGTCGAGACGGCCGGGTCCGGGGCCGGAGGGAGTACGGTCGCGGGTGCGCCTGGTGGAACGTGCATGCAGACAGCCTCGCGGCCGGGCCGTCCGGGTGCGTGCAGTGCCGGTCCAGAGATTCCGCGGATGTTTTGTGCGTCTGGCTAAAGAGGTGAAGATGCTCGATCCGGAGGCGCCCGATCTGGGGCAGGTCCTCGACGCGCTCGGTGCTTCGCTGCTGCGGCCGGTCACCCCGCTGCCGGACCGGCCGGTGCCGGTGTCCGGCGTGCTCATCCACGAGCGGCGCACCGCGGTGCCGCCGGGGCAGGACACGATCCTGCTCGCGGTCGGAGCGGATCCGGCCGAGGCGAAAGATCTCGTCAACGCGGCCGTGGGATATGCGGCGCTGGTGGTGAAAAGCTTCGGCGAACCGCTCTCCGAACTGTCCGGCGCGGCGAGGGAAGCCGGGGTGGTGCTGCTCGCCGCCGACGAGGCCGTGCCCTGGCACCACCTGGAAGCGATGATCTCCTCGGCGCTCGCGCCCGCCGTGCGCACGCCCGGCGCACCGGCGGCGGGCGATCTGTTCGCGCTGGCCAACGCCATCGCCGGGATGGTCGGCGGCGCGACCACGATCGAGGACCCCCACCGGCGGATCCTGGCGTACTCGACGCTGCCCGGCCAGCCCATCGACGACGGCCGCCGCCAGGGCATCCTCGGACTGCAGGTGCCCGAGGTGCCGGTTTTCTACGACGACCAGTACCGCGAACTCGCGCGGGTGCGGCGGACCTGCCGGTTCCCCTCGCTGCCGGACGGGCTGCCGCGGCTCGGCGTCGCGGTGCGGGCGGGCAGCGAGATGCTCGGGTCGATCTGGGTGGTCGACGCCGACGACAGCCTCGACGAGGCCGCCGAGCAAGCGCTGTTCAACGCCGCCGAGATCGCCGCGCTGCACCTGCTCGCCGCGCGCACCGCGGTCGACGTGGTCCGTCGTCGGCGCGCTGACCTGCTACAACGGCTGCTGGCCGACCCGAGCAGCGTCACCGCCGTCGCCCCGCAGCTCGGATTGGACCCCGACGCGCCGGCGGCAGTGGCCGCGTTCACCGTCTCCGATCCGGAAGACGTCCTGGCCGCGCACGCGGCGACGCGGCTGGCCGATCTGGTGAGCCTGCACTGCGAGGCGCACTACGGCAGGCACGGCTGCGCCCTGATCGACGGGACGGTCTACGCGCTGCTCCCCCAGGGTCCCGCGCACCGCGAACTGGTCGCCGACATCGCCCGGCGAGCACACGGCGCGCTGCGGATGCCGGTGCAGGCCGGGCTCGGGTCGACCGTCCCCGGGCTCCGCTCGATCGCTTCCTCCCGGGCCGACGCGGACCTGGTCCTGCGGACGCTGGCCGAACGACGCGCCGCGCCGGAACCGTGCCAGGTGGCGGCCATCGAGGAGGTCTGGGCGGGGGCGACGTTGTCGGTGCTGGCGCAGCTGCTGGCCGGAGACGCCGCGCTGCCGAAGCGCTTGGGCCCGGCCGTGCGGGCGCACGACGTCGAGCACGGGACCACTTACGCGCCGACGATCCTGGCTTACCTCGGCACGAACGGCGACATCGCGGCGGCGTCGGCGCGGCTGTCGGTGCATCCGAACACGATCCGGTACCGGCTTTCCCGGGCGGAGGAGATCTTCGGGTTCGATCTGGCGGATCCGGACGAGCGGCTCGTGCTGTGGCTGCGGTTGCGGCTGGGAGACCAGCTCGGCTGGTAGGCCCGGCGGCGGCGAGGTCCGGGCGCCGGCCGGGATAACGTGAGCCGTGCCCTTCGCCGATCTCGACTTCTCCCCGTTCACCGACCCGGTCGACCCGGCTTCGGCGCGGGCCTACGCGGTGGCGAACGGCGAACGGCCGGAGGCGGACCTCGCGGCCGGCGGGTGCGTGGTCACTGGTATCTCAGTGCTCTTCTTCGGGTTTTTCTCGGTCTTCTTCGGCATGATGTCCGGCGGGTTCCTCACCGTCGGCGGACTGCTTCCGGCCGGGCTCGGGGTCGCGGTCGTCGTCGTTTTCCTCGCCGGTTCGGGCAGAGGCGGCAGGCAACTGCGCGAGAAGAGCTACCGGATCATGCGCTTCGCCACCGTGAACGGCATGAGCTGCCGCAAGAAGATCACCGACCCGGAGGGAGCCGGGACGATCTTCGGACACGGCATGCTGCGGATCGCGTCCGATGTGGTCACCGCGAAAGCCCCGCGCGAGATCGAGATCGGCCAGTACAGCTACACCGCCGGCTACCGAAGCAGCGAGACTCGCCGGTGGAGTTACGCGACCACCCCGCTCGACGTCACCCTGCCGCACCTGATCCTCCACACCCGTGCGACCAAGGGCCGGCCGAGCCTGCCCGGCGCCGACACCGCACCGGGCAATCCCGAGCTGCACGGACCGGGCGCGGAAGCGTTCCGGGTGTTCGGGCCGATCGGGCGCGCGAAAGAGATCCAGGCACTGCTGGACCGCACCGTGTTCGCCCCGGACCTGCTGTCTCGGCTGGTCGAACGACCTCTCGACGTCGAACTCGTCGGCGGGCGGCTCTACCTCTACTCCGCCACGCCGCTCTCCACCACCGACCCGGACACCTGGCGCTGGATCCTTCCGCTGGTGACCGACCTCGCCGAACGGCTCGAAGCCTGACCGTGGCCTGACCCGCCGCGCTTTGCGGTGCTCACGACGACCGGCCCCTCCGTACCGCCCGCCCCGCCAGCGCCCCGGTCGGCTTGCCGTCCTGCAGCGCGGGCTGGCCGTTCACCAGCACGTGCCGCATCCCGTCGGCATACCGGTGCGGATCCAGGTACGTCGCGTTGTCCTGCACCGCCGCCGGTTCGAACACCGTCACGTCGGCGAACGCGCCCGGCCGCAGCACGCCGCGATCGACCAGGCGCAGGTTCGAAGCGGGCAGGCTCGTCATCCGCCGCACCGCTTCTTCCAGCGACAGCACGCCTTCCCGCACCCAGGGGCCGAGCACGCGGGCGAAGGCGCCGTACGTCCGGGGATGGGTGGACGTATCCGTGAACGGCGCCTCCGCCGGGATCGCCTCGGAGTCGGTGCACACCGAAACCCACGGCTGTTTCAGTGCGCACCGCAGGTCCGCCTCCGAGGCGGTGAACAGGGCGACCATCAGATTCGGTTCTGCCGCGACGAGGTCCAGCAAGGTGTCGAGCGGATCGCGGCCGCGGCTTGCCTCGGCGAGCGTCTGCCCCGACATCGCGCTGCCCAGCAGCAGGATTCCTTCCGCACCACCGGATCCGAGGTACAGGTTCTCCCAGTCCCGCCGCGGTTCGAGGATCGCCGCCTTGATCTCCGCCCGGATCGAAGGATCGGCGATCCGCGCGGCCAGCTCGCCGCCGTCGTGGAAGCGCGGCGGGATGAAGGCCGACAGGAAGGTCGAGCCGGCGTCGTACGGGTAGATGTCCGCGGTGACGGCGAGTCCGTCCGCGCGCGCCTGCTGTATCCGTTCGAGCGCAGTGGACATCAACGGCCAGTTCTCTTGTCCGGACGCCTTCAGGTGATATATCTCTGCCCGCGCGGAGGACTCCCGGGCGATCCGGATCAGCTCGTCGACCGAATCGATCAGCCGGTCCGACTCTCCGCGGATGTGCGAGATGTACAGCGCGTCGTGCTTGGCCAGCACGCGGGCGTACGCGATCAGCTCCTCGGTGGGCGCGTAGCTGCCCGGTGCGTAGATCAACGCCGACCCCACCCCGAGCGCGCCGGCCGCCAGTTCCTCGTCCAGCAGCGCGCACGCGGCGGCTAGCTCGTCGTCGGTGAGCGGACGGTCTTCGTTGCCCGCGAAGGGCATTCGGAGGTTTTCCGCGCCGACGAAGCTGCCGATGTTGAGCCCGGAGCCATCCAGGTCGGCGAGGAAATCGCCGAGCCGGGGCCAGCTGGTCCGCATGCCGAACAGCGACGGCTCGGCAGCGACGAGGCCGGTCATCCGGCCGGCGACCGGGCCCATCGAACGGCCTTCGCCGAAGATCTCAGTGGTGATGCCCTGATATATGTCCGACAGGCCGCGCGGATCCATCTGGAGGGTTTCGTAGGCGTGGCTGAGCACGTTGACGAATCCCGGCGCCACCACGCACCCCTCGGCGTCCAGGACCGGGACACCGGCGTCCCGGACATCGCCGATCGCCTCGATCCGGTCCCCGGCGATCGCTACGTCCGCGCGGCGGGCAGCGGTGCCGGTGCCGTCGAGCACTGAGCCACCTCGGATGACGAAATCGGCGGGCATCATGGTCCTTTCCTTGAACACACGGGGAAAAATCAGACGTGCAGACATGCGGTTTCGTGGCCTCCGACCGCGACCAGCGGCGGATCAATGCGTTCGCAGTCGTCGGTGCCGACCGGGCAGCGCGCACGGAATCGGCAGCCCGGCGGAAGGTCGACCGGGTTCGGCGTCTCGCCGGTCAGCAGCTGCGGTTTCGCATGGTGTTCCCGGTCGCGCCGCGGGACCGCGGACAGCAACGCCTTCGTGTAAGGATGCCGCGGATGGCGCACGATCTCCCGCGCCGGTCCCTGTTCGACGATCCGGCCCAGGTACATCACCACGATCCGGTCGGCGAAATGCGCGGCCGTGGACAGATCGTGGGTGATCATCAGGATCGCGGTGTCCTGATCCTTGCGCAGAGTGTCCAAAAGGGACAGCACACCGGCGCGCACCGACACGTCCAACATGGACACTGGTTCGTCGGCGAGCAGGACGTCCGGGTCCAGCACGAGTGCGGCCGCGATGGCGACGCGCTGGCGTTGCCCGCCGGACAGTTCGTGCGGATAGCGGTCCAGGAACGCTTGTGCCGGCGAGAGACCGCTGCGTTCCAGCGCGTCCCCGGCGAGCGCGAGCCGCTCCGCTTTCGAACCGCCGATGCCGTGGATCAGCATCGGCTCGGCGAGGATGTCCCGCACGCGGCACAGCGGGTCGAGCGATTCGTACGGGTCCTGGTAGATCATCTGGACCCGCCGCCGGACCGGCCGCAACCGGCGTTCCGGCAGCCCGGTGATCGCGTTGCCCTCCAGCCGGACGGTGCCGCCGGTCGGGGCGACCAATCCGCAGATCGCTTTGGCCGTCGTGGATTTCCCGCAGCCGGACTCGCCGACGACGGCGACCATCTCGCCGCGTTCGAGCCGGAAGCTGATGCCGTCCACGGCATGCACGACACTGCGCGGCCGCCGGGCCAGCGCACCAGCGACGCCGCGGCGCATCGGGTAATGAATCGAGAGGTCGTCGACCTCCAGCAGCGCCTCGGTCATGCCGTCACCACGCTCTCGGCACGGAAACACGCCGCCTGATGCCCGGGACCCGCGGTAGTCAGGAGCGGGGATTCGGCAGCACAACGCTCCATCGGGACATCGCACCGCGGGCGGAACGGGCAGCCGGCGATCTCGGCGTCCAGCCTCGGCGGGGCACCGGGAATCGAGACCACCGGTTCGTCGCCGTAGAGATCCGGCGTGGCGGAGAACAACAGCCGGGTGTAGGGATGCCGCGACTCCCAGCTCAACTGGTCCGCCGGTCCCTCCTCTACCATCCTTCCGGCGTACATTACCGCGGCACGATGACAGAATTGAGATACCAACGGCAGGTCGTGGGTGACCAGGACCAGCGCCATGCCGAGTTCGTCGGTCAGCCGGGTCAGCAGTTCCAGGATCTGCGCCTGCACCATCACGTCCAGCGCGGTGGTCGGTTCGTCGGCGAGAAGCACCTTCGGTTCGCAGGCCAGCGCCATCGCGATCGACAGCCGCTGCCGCATCCCGCCGGAGAACTCGTGCGGGTACCGATCAGCCGCCGCGGCGGGGATGCCGACCAGTTCCAGCAGTTCCCGTGCCCGCTCGCGCGCCTTCGCCCGGCGCGCGAGGCCGTGGCAGAGCATCGGTTCGGCGATCTGCCAGCCGACCGTCTTGACCGGGTTGAGCGCGTTCATCGCGCCCTGGAACACCATCGCGATGTCCCGCCACCGGTGCCCGCGCACGGATTCCTCGCCGCCGGCCAGGATCTCTGTTCCGGAAAGGGAAACCTGGCCCGAGACGGTGGCGGTCGGCGGCAGCAAGCCCAGCAGCGCCAGGATCGTCGTCGACTTCCCGCAGCCGGATTCGCCGACCAGCCCGTACCGTTCGCTCGGGGCCAGCGTGAAACTCACCCCGTTCACCGGATGCACCCGGCCGCCGCCGGGCAGGTCGAACCACACGTGCAGATCGGTGCATTCCAAGACGTTCATCGGGCGTCCGCTCCTCTTCCGGCCAGAACCCGCACCCGCCACCGGCGGCCGGACAAATGGGAAACTTTGAGCCGAGGGTTCAGCGCGTCCTCGATGGCCCGGCCGAGCAGGAAACAGCCGATGCTCACCGCGGCGATCACGAATCCGTCCGGCACGATCGCCCACCAGGCCCCGGAACTGATCGCGGTGCGGGCGAAAGCGTGCTCCAGGATCGTCCCCCAGGTGGTGACGCTCGGGTCCTCCAAACCGAGAAACGCCAGCGCGGTCTCCAAGTAGATCGCGACCGACACGGTCAGCACGGTGTTGGCGATCAGCAACGGACCCGCTTGCGGAAGGATGTGCCGCACGATCACTCGCGTGTTGCTCGCGCCGAGACCGCGCGCCCGTTTGACGTAAGCCCGTTCGCGCAGCGACATCACTTCCGCCCGCACGATCCGCGCGGTCGTCGTCCATTCCAGCAGGCCGATCACCAGGATCACGTGGAACAGGCTCGGTCCCCACACCGCGGCGATCACCATGGCCAGCACCAGATCCGGCAGCACCAGCAGCACGTCGGTGATCCGCATCAGCACCGCGTCGACCCATCCGCCGAAATAGCCGGACAGAATCCCGACCGTGCCGCCGAGCAGCATCGCGACGAGCGTCGCGGCGAACCCGACGACGAGCGACGTCTGTCCGCCGCGCATCAGCAACGAGAGCATGTCCACGCCGCCGTCGTCACAGCCGAGCCAATGATGCGCGGACGGCGGTTCGAACACCGCGCAGGAGCGTTCGGTGATGCTGTAGGGCGCGAGGTAACGAGAAACGACGGCCAGCACGACGAAGAACACGAGAATGGCGAGACCGGCAGCCGCGGTTTTGTGCTCTCGCAGCACTTTTCGGAAGATCCCGGTGCGGTGCAGTTCAGCCGGGGCGACAGTGGTCATGCGCTGACCCTCCGATCGAGGCGGAAGTAAACCAGGTCGGCGAGGAAGTTCAGCAGGATCACCGACACCGTCAGCAGCAGGAAACCGCCTTGCACCATCGGATAATCGCGCTGGCTGAGCGCGGTGTAGGCGGCCATGCCGATGCCTGGCCAGCTGAAGATCACCTCGATCAGCACCGCGCCGCCGACGACGTAGCCGAGGTCGAGCGCGACCATGGTGACCATCGGCAGCATCGCGTTCCGCACCGCGTGCTGCCAGACCACCCGCCGGTCCGAAAGCCCTTTGGCCCGCGCGGTGAGCACGTAGTCCTCGCCGAGGGTTTCCAGCATCGAGGACCGCACCACCAGCGTGTAGCCGCCGTACGCGGTGAGGATGAGCGTGATCGTCGGCAGCACCAGGTGACTCGCGACGTCGCCGAGGTGCGGCCAGAACGGCGGGCTGTCGAACACGAACAGGTCCGACATGCCCCCGGCCGGAAGTATCCCAGCGAACAGGATCAGCAATACCAGCCCGAGCCATTGGGACGGGAACGAGTACACCAGCGTCGCCAGCCCGGTGTTGAGGTGGTCCAGCGCGGAATCGCGCCGCCACGCCGCGACCACCCCGGAGAGAATGCCGAGCACGATCGCGCCGAGCGTGCCGACGCCGGCCAGCAGCACGGTGTTCTTGAGATCCTCGACCAGCAGATGGGTCACCGGCTGCTGATAGGTGAACGACACCCCGAGGTCGCCGTGCAGCAGGTTCTTGAGGTAGATCAGGTATTGGTCCCATTTGGACTTGTCGAGTCCGAAGCGGACCATCAGCGCGTGCTGCAGTTCCGGGGTCGCGTGCGGGACCCGGGACAGGTTGGTCACGGCGTCGCCGGGCAAGACCCGGAAGAGGAAGAAGTTCGCGGTGACGGTGAGAAAGATGGTCACCACAGTGAAAACGCCGCGCCGGAGCAGGTAGTCGAGACCGCGCATCGGGTCAGCCCGCCTTTCGCACGGACAGCAGCGGCAGCTTCGACTCCGACGAGAACGAGGACCCGCCCACCGGCGTCAGGCCGGTCCAGGACGGCGAATGCGCCTCGATCGAATCCGGGTAGTCGAGCACGAGCAGCGGACGCTCTCGCGCGGCCAGCTGCTGCATCCGGTTCACGACGGCGTGCCGGTCCGCGGGGTTCATCGCCTCGCCCTGCTCGCCGTAGAGCTCGTCCCATTCCTTGCTGCAGTAGCCGGTGTCGTTGAGGATGCCCTGGCTGGCGCAGGCGAGGTAGTTGAGCGTGTCGTCCGGGTCGCTGGTGCCGCCGCTCCAGCCCCACATGGTCATCGCGAAGTCCTGCGATTTGTTCGCCATGGCGGCTTCGTTGGCGGCCGCGTTGTCCAGCAGCCGCGGTTCGAGCCGGACGCCGAGCCGGGCGAAATCGCCGCGGACGATCTGGAACGAGCGCAGCCCGGTGCCGCCGTAGGTGTCCGCGGGCAGGATGATCGGGTAGTCCATCGGATGGCCGTCGGCGATCCGCACGCCGTCCGGGCCGCGCCGGTAGCCTGCCTGGTCGAGCAGCCGGTTGGCCAGGTCGAGGTCGAACGACGGCGGTTTGATCGAGCTGTCCGCCCAGTCCGCGGTGCCGGGCGCGATCACCGAGCCGCCCGGCTTGCCGTGGCCGAGCAGCGAGGTCTTCACGATCTCGGCGCGGTTGACGGCGTGGTCGAGCGCTTCGCGCAGCAGCGGGTTGGTCAATTCCCGGTGCGCTGCTTGCTGATTCGGGTTCGCGTTGACGGTGATGCTGTCGAAGCGCATGCCCGGCGAGGAAAGCACCTGAAACCCGGATGATTCGAGATTGCCCACCGAGGTGGCCGGGACGCTCTGCACCGCGTCGAGCTGGCGGCTTTTCAGCGCGGTGATCATCGCGTCGTCGGTGCTGAAGAACTGGATGCCGAACCCGGCGATGTGCGGTTTGGGGCCGTAGTACGCCGGATTCCGCTTGAACAGCGCGACCTGTTTCGGCTGGTGTTTGACCAGGACGAACGGGCCGCCGGACACGATGGGCGCGGTGTTCGGGAACGTGGTGAGCGCTTCGCCGTTGCCTTCGGCGTGCTTCTGCCAAATGTGCCGAGGCAGGATCGGGACGCTCATCAGTCTGCTTAGGACATTCGAGACCGGGCTGGAATAGTGCAGCACCACAGTGTTCGCGTCGGGCGCGGTCGCGCTGTCGAGGTTGACCACGTAGTTGGCGAGGCCTGCTGTCGGACCGTCCTGGAATTTCGCGATGGTGCCGAGGGTCCACGCGACATCGGCAGCGGTGAGCGGCTCGCCGTCGGACCATTTCGCTCCGGGATGCGTGTGGAAGGTCCAGGTCTGGCCGTCCTCGGAAGTGCTCCAGTCAGTGGCGAATTCGGGGACGTACTTGTCGTCCGGACCGAGCTGGACCAGAGTCGGGTAGATCTGCTCGAACACCGAGAACGCCATGCTGACCACGGAAACGAACGGGTTCAGCGAATCGATCGGCTGGTTGGCTCCGAAGCGGAAGACGCCGCCGTCAGCGGTTTCGCTCTCAGCCTGGCCGCACGCGGTGACGCCGCCGGCGGCCAGCACCACGGCCAGCAGCGCCGCCGCCGCGCGGCGGAAACGGTTTCTCATCAAAGGCCGCCTAGGGCGTGAAGGTGCGGTAGAGCGGGCATCCGCAGTAATCGGCGCGGACTGCGACCCCGTTCAGGACAACGTCGAACTTCAGCCGTTCCGGCAGCCGCTCGTCCTGTCCGACGCGGAAAGAGCCGTCCGGCAGCGGGACGAGTTCGTCCGGCGGCCCTCCGGCGATCGACACCCACAGCCGGTTGTCGTGGGCGTAGACGTGCAAATTGGACAGCCATGGGTTGTGGCAGCGGTAATGCCCGACGACCTCGGCCCAGTGCGCGGGCGGTTCGTCCGGGGTCGGCGGCGCGGGACGTTTCCGTTCCGGCAGGGCGAATTCCGGCACCGGATCGCCGTCGCGCGCGGCTCGGGCCGCGGCGACGAGATGGACGGCGGTCTCCTGCCACGGACCCGCGCCGTTGGCCAGCACGACCGCCCCGAGCCCGGCGTCGACATCGCACGCGATCGCCGCGTAATAGCCGATCATGCCACCGGTGTGCCAGACGTGCGGGCGGCCGCCGAACTCGCCGATGAGCATGCCGAGGCCGTACGCGCAGTCCTCCTCCTCGATCCGGATCTCGGGGGTGCAGAGGTCGCGCGCCTCCGGTCCGCCGTCCATCAGCCAGCGCAGCCACGCGGTCATGTCGCGCGCAGTCGAGACGACGCTTCCGTCCGCGGTGGCGGTCTCGATCCAGGTCGCCGGGACCAGGCCGTCCTCGCGAACCGGGGCGCGGTCGTCGTAGCGCGGTTCATATCCCACAGCACTGCGGGCTCGTATCTCATGGGTGATCGCTGGCGCGGCAGACGTCATCCCCAGCTCGGTGAGGAAGTCTCCGAGAAGTTCCTGATACGGCCGTTGAGATATCTGTTCCAGCACCAGTCCGAGCGCTTTGTAGCCGGAGTTCGAATAGTGGAACCAGGTTCCCGGCGGGGTCGTGGCTTCGGTGTCGCGCAGCGCCCAGACCTCGAAGGCGGAGTCGCCGGAGACGTCGGTGCCCGCGATGATCCCGGCGGTGTGCGACATCAGGTGGCGCAGGGTGATCGGCGCGTGCGCGGACCGGACCGAGAACCACGGCAGGTACTCGGTCACCGGGCGGTCCAGGTCGGCCAGCCCGGCGTCGCGCGCCCGCAGCAGCAGCGCGGCGGTCATGCCTTTGGAGATCGAGCCGATCTGGAACAGCGTGTCCTCGTCCGCCGGCCGGGCGGCGGCCAGATCGGCGTGCCCGAACGCGCCGGACGCGAGGATCCCGTCGCGGCCGGTGACCGCCATCGAGAGCCCGGCGGCGAACGACTTCTCGTGCAACGCGGTGCGACAGGCCTGGTGAAGCGCCTCGTCCACGGCCTGGGGCAGGGGCGGCGTCATGTGCTGGAAACCTCCGGGACCTCGGTGTCCCGACCACGGCGGGTCGATGGGCGCCAGTATCGATCCCGCCGGAGCGCGCCAGCCTTGGACGAGCGCCCAGAGATTCGGCCCGGGCCTTGTGGCGGCGGCCAAAGCAGTGCCCGGACCGCCAGGACGAGGCGGCGGTCCGGGCATCCGGCCGGTTCAACGGGGCAGCGTCCGCTTCTGCGCGGCACTGTTATCGCAGGTGCAGAGCTGGACGCGGGTGCGGTGGGCGGCACCGGAACCGTCGGAATCGATCGCACCGACGCACAGGCTCGGCGACACTCCGGTACCGCGGACGGAACCAGGCGAGCAGCGAAGCCATGTTTTCGCCAGAAAATCCCGGCCGCGGAAAACCCGGGAAGCCGGTCAGAATTCGGCGCGGAACACCCGCAGGAAGTTCGCCGTCCAGCGGAATCGGCTCGCCAGCCGGAAAGACCGGCGCAGCCGGGGATCAGGGATCTGGTCGTAGGCCTTCAGCACCGCGGCGTACCCGCGCGGGCGGAGGCGGGGATCCCAGCGCGGGATGACCGACTCGTCCCGGATCGCCGTCCAGTAGGCCGGGTAGGGATACCAGCGCGGCGGCAGCACTTTCTTCAGCACCTGCGTGGCCCGGGCAGTCGAGGCGGACACTCCGTCGAAGATCAGCGCGCCGGCGGGGAAGCGTCCGGTGAGCCGCCGCAGCAGCTGGGATACCTCAGCCTCCCTCAGGTACATCAGCAGTCCCTCGGCGAGGATCAGCGTCGGCCGATCGGCCGGAATCTCTTCCAGCCACCCGGAATCGGTCACCGACGCGGCGATCATCCGGTAACCGTCGCCGTCGGAGTACAGCTTCCGGCGGAGCGCGATGACGTCCGGCAGGTCGACGTCGAACCACCGCACACCGGACGGCGGAGCGAGCCGGAACGCGCGGCTGTCCATCCCGCAGGCGAGTTGCAGCACGGTCGCCTCCGGGTGCTCGCGCAGAAAATCCGCGGCCCACGTGTCGAACTGCCGCGCGCGCAACGCGACCGTGCTGCGGCTGCGGACGATCGACGGCTTGTCGAGCTTCGCCCAGTCGTAGTCGATCCGCTCGACGGCCTCGGCCGCGAACCGGTCGCCGAGAACGGGCTGCGGATCCCGGGCGTCCTGAGCGCGCAGGAACAGCGTCACGAGCATCGTCGACTGCACGCCCGTGAGATCGACCCGCCCGGTAGCCACCGGAGAGATCTTACGCCGATCACCAGTGATGACCAGGCGTCGTCTTCACCGTCTTCATCGCGAACTGCGAATTCGTCCGTGCCACTCCGGGCATCCGCGTCAGCTCCGTCATATACAGCTGTTCGTACGCTGCCATATCAGGCACCGCGATCTGCATCAGATAGTCCGGCGTGCCGAACATCCGGCGGCAGGACACCACGTCCTCCAGTCGCACAGCCGTGTCCTCGAACACCTCGATGACCTCGCTGCGCTGATCGGCCATTTCCACGTGCAGCAGCACCCCGAGGCCGCGGCCGAGCGCGGCCGGGTCGACCGACGCGTGGTAACCGGTGATCACCCCGGCCGCTTCGAGCGCGCGGACCCGGCGCAGGCACGGCGATGGCGACAGCCCGACCCGGTCGGCGAGTTCGTTGTTCGGCAGCCGCCCGTCGGCCATCAGGTGGCGAACGATTGCGTGATCCGTCTTATCCATGGCATCCGATGCTAATCACCGCGCTGCGAAGCGCAATCTTTGCCATCGGCTGCCCGTCCTTCCGCATTAACGTCGGTTTCAGCATCCGATCATCTGGAAGGCAGCACCGTGAACTCCCTCGTCCTCTCCCCGGCGGAGCGCGCGCAAGCCGCTGACGCGCTGGCCCGTTTCGTCGACAGCTACGAGGAATCCCTGCCAGCCCGTCCGATCCTCCCGGACCTCGACCGGGACACCCTGGCGAAGCTCCTCGCCGAGCCGTTCCCGGACGAAGGCATTGGCGTGGCAGGGTTCTTCGCCGATCTTCGGGACCGCATCGTGCCCAATTCGACCGCCATCGCCCACCCCCGATTCCTCGCGTACGTGCAGGGACCGCCGAACGGAATCGCCCCCTACGCGGACGCGATTACCGCTGTGCTCAACCAAAACTGCAACTTCTGGCAGCTCTCCCCCGCCGCGAGCGTCGTCGAACGCTCGGTCGTCCAGTGGCTGGCCGGTCTTTTCACCCTCGGCCCGGCGGCGGGCGGCATCCTGACCAACGGCGGTTCCGGCGCGACCAAGGACGCCATCACCACCGCCCTCGCCGACCGCCGTCCGGATTTCCGCGAACGCGGCCTGCAATCCGGGGCCCCGCCGCTCGTGCTGTACACCTCCGAAGAAGCCCACCGCTGCGTCGACAAGGCAGCCGCCACGCTCGGCCTCGGTCTGGACCACATCCGGCACATCCCCACCGACGACGCCTTCCGCCTGCGCGTCGACCTCCTCGCCGACGCCATCGCCGCCGACCGCGCCGCCGGGCTCGAACCATTCTGCGTCGTCGCCACCGCGGGCACGGTCACCAGCGGCTCGATCGACCCCATCGGACCGATCGCCGATCTGTGCGCAAGAGAAGACCTTTGGCTGCACGTGGACGGCGCGTACGGCGCGCTGTTCGTCCTCGCCGACTCCGCACGGGAGACGTTCGCCTCGTTGTCCCGCGCGGATTCCATCGCGCTGGACCCGCACAAGATGTTGTTTACCCCGCTCGAAGCCGGTGCGCTAGTGGTGAAGGACGTCGCGAAACTCCGCGCGGCTTTCGCGTTCTCGTCGTCGTATCTCACCGTCGCCGAAGACGAGCTGATGCTCGACTTCATGGACTACGGCCCGCAGCTTTCGCGCAGCTTCAAGGCATTGAAGGTGAGGGCCGCACTGCGGACGTTCGGCGTCGACACCTTCCGCGCCGCCGCCGAACGCTGCCTCCGTCTCGCCGCGCGGCTCGGCGAACGCGTCGCCGCCGAACCCGGATTGACTCTGCTGAACCCCGTATCCCTGACAGCCGTGTGCGTGCGCCTCGACGGCCGTCGCGACGAGGAATACCCGGAACTGCTCGCCCGGCTCGCCGGCGAAGGCACCGCGTTGCTGGGCCCGGCCCGGCTCGGCGGCCAGACCGCGATCCGCGCGTGCATCGCCAACTACCGCACCACTGAGGCCGACATCGACCTAGTCGCCGACCGCTTGGCCGCGCTCGCCAAACATCCCCGCTGAATGCGCGGAACGGTCCCGGAATCCGCTAGCCCCGGTCCTGGTGCCGATCCCGGCGGCGAACGTAGCGTCTCCCTTGTGCCGAAAGAAATACAACCCGGGCGGATCGGCGGCCAGACCGTCGCGATCACCGGCGCCACCTCCGGGATCGGTTTCTTCGCCGCCGCGCGGCTCGCCGATCTCGGCGCCCGCGTGCTCGTGCTCGGCCGGTCGGAATCCCGCGGCCGCGCAACGGTTTCCGCCCTCCCGGACCCGGACCGGCACGAGTTCGTCCAGCTGGACCTCGCCGACCGGGCATCGATCGCCCAGGCTGGCGACCAGCTCGGCGAACTGCCGCGGCTGGACGCGCTCGTGCTGAACGCCGGAGTCGTCGCGGGAGCGTCCGGCTCCGGCCCGGCGCACCGGATCGGCGCGTTCGGCGTGGAGGAGATCGTCGGAATCAACCACCTCGCGCACGCGGAACTGCTGCGGCGCGCGCTCCCCTCGGTCCGGCGGGTGGTCAGCCTCGGCAGCGCGCTGACCCGGAAAATCCCGTTCGACCGCGAGAATTGGCTGTCCGAACAGCATTACCGAGCACGGGTCGCGTACGCGATGTCCAAGCACGCGACGGAAATCTTCGGCTTCGAACTGCACCGGCGGGCCGAGGTGCGGTCGATTGTCGTGGATCCCGGCGGGGCGATCGACGCGCTCGCGCCGGGACGGCCCGGGGCGCGTGTGCTGCGCGCGGCGGCCCGGCCGTTCCGCGGGATCGTGCAGGGGAAGGATCAGGCGGCGCGACCGGTCGTGGCCGCGGTCGCCTCGCCGGACCTGCGCGGCGGCGAGTACCTCGGCCCGCATCCGACCGCCGCCGCGGAAGTGCGCCAGCCGGTGGCCACGAGCCGGGATCCGGAGCTGGGCGCGTGGTTGTGGACGGAGACCGAACGGCTGCTCGGCGGCCGGATTCCGGCCGAACCGCGTCACCCGATCGGGTAGAAAACCGCCACGGCCCATCAAGCAGGCCGCCGGTTAACCGCCAGCTAGCCTTGAGCCGTGGACGACCCGGCGGTGCTGGACGCCTTGGCCCAGCGGCTGGCGCGGATCGGCGAACGCCGGAATCTCGACGTCCCCGCGCTGCTCCGCCGCGCCGGCATCCGCCCGGACCGCACCGGCGTCACCCGCCAGCAGGTCTCCGAGCTCACCCGCGAACTGTGGCTGCGGACCGACGACGAACTCTTCGCCCTCGGTCCGCGCGCGCCACGCGGATTGTTCCGGCTGGTAGTCCGCTCGGTGGCCCCCGCACCCGACCTCAGGACCGCCCTGCACCGCCTCGAAGAGGCGGCCGAAGTCCTCCCCGGCATGCCCGCGGTCGTGGTGCGGACGGCGGATCCGCTGGTCGAGGTGGACATCGAGGTCGGCCGGCTCGACGATCCCGAACACGTCGCGGCCGAACTGGTCGCCGTCGTCGTCCACCGGCTGCTCGGCTGGCTCACCGGACAGCGCATCGACCTGCGCGACCTCCGCCTGCCCTGGCCGAAACCGGACCACGCCCCGCACTACGAGCCGTTCTTCGGCCGCCATCCGCGCTTCGACGCCAGCACGCTGACCCTCGCCTTCGACAGCTCGCTCCTGTCCGCCCCGGTGATCCGCGGCGAAGCCGAACTCGCCGAATTCCTGGCGGACCAGCCGAACGTCTCGCTCGCCACGCGCGACTACAGCTCAACCCGTGCCGAGCGGGTCCGCACCATCATCGAGCAGGGCGTCGACGCTCCCGACGACATCGCCGACCGGCTCGGGATCAGCGCCCAGCATCTGCGCCGGCTGCTGCGCGCCGAACACACGTCGATCGGCCGGATCCGGGACGCCGTCCGCCGCGACATCGCCATCGCCAGCCTCAGCCGAGGCGGCGAATCCATCGAGAAATTGGCGCAGCGCCTGGGTTTTTCCGAAGCCAGCGCGTTTCGCCGCGCGTTCCGCCGGTGGACTGGGCGAAGTCCTGGAGACTACCGCTAGCCCGGCACCTTCAGCGCCCGCATCCGCGCGTACAACGTCGTCCGCGAAATCCCCAGCGTGCTCGCCGCCCGCACCTTGTTCCCGCCAGCCGACCGCAGCGCCGCGACGATCGCGTTCCGTTCCGCCCGCTCGATCGGAGCCAGTTCATGCCCGGAGGCGTCCGCCACCAACGCGGGCGGCAAGTCCGCCGGGCTGATCGCGCCCGCTGACCGTTTGCGGATCGCCTGGCTCAGCACGCCGCGCAGCTCCGGCAGATTGCCCGGCCAGTCGTAAGAGCCGAGGATCCGCAACGCGCCGGGCGTGATGTTGTGCGTGCGCGCGGCCCCGAGTTCGGCCAGCATTCGCATGGCGACCTCGGGAAAGTCCGGCCGGTGCGCCAGCGGCAGCAGCTCGGCGTTCTCCCCGCACGCCGCGATCAGCGCCCGCTCCGGCCCGGTCAGGCCCTCGCGCGGGCCCGTGGTGAGCACGAGGTGCGGGCCGACGCCCCGGGCGGCATGCGCGGCGACCAGATCGACCAGTTCCGCGGGCAGCTGGTCCGCGCCGTCGACGCAGATGCTGCCGGAACCCGACTCGACCGCGGCAGTGAACCGCGCGGCCCAGGCCGCCGACCCGCCGAGCACCGCTTCCGATCCGGTCAACGTGGTGCAGGGTTCCTCGGGCACCCGCAGCCGCGCCTCGGTGGTGCGGCCGGTTCCGGGCGGGCCCGAGATGTGCACGTGCCCGGCCAGCGGACCGGGCACCGCAGCGGTGCGGCGGCGCGTCCGCCGGGCCTCGTCCGCGCTCAGCGGGCGGATCTCGACCAGCACTCCGCCGCGGGCGCCGGCCACCGGTTCGGCCCGGACCCGCGCGCGCTGGCCGGAGCGCAGTTCGGTCTCCATTTCGGACGGTCCGGCCGCCTCGCCGGCGAGGTTCCACAGCAGCGCGACGTCCGCGCCTTCCAGCAGGTCCGCCGCGGCTTGGTTGCACAGCAACAGGTCCGGGCCGATCGCGACCACCGGCCGGGTCGGGCGCGACGTCGCCTGGAACGCGGCCAGCAGCGACCGTTCGGACACCCGGCTGCCTTCCAGCAGCTGCCGTTCGATCTCCTCGACGGCCTTCGCGACCAGGGGCGCGAGCAGCGGGTTCGCCTCGGCGGCCAGCAGCGTGATGTCGAGCGCGCCTTCCAGCCTGCGCGTGACCGGATGGAAAATCGGGTGCCCGTAACAGCTGAAGCCGCGCAGCGCCTCGGCGTAGTGCTCCTCCCCGTGCACCACGATGCTCGACCGGGTTTCCAGCGCGGTGCCCGGTCCGGTGGTCCCGACCTCCTCCTCCAGCAGGCAGGTGCCGACCCCGATGCCCAGCTGGTCGAGACTGTCTTCGACGGCGCGGTCGGCGCTCCAGCGGTGGACGAGCCTTCCGTCGTGGTCGACGAGCACAGTGGACATCGCGGTGCCGGCGAGGCGATCGTCGAGGTCCTCCAGCACCGGCGCGGCCGCCGAGAGCAGCCTGCTGGCCGGGTCGACCTCCTCGGAGCGCAGACCGAGCAGCGCGGTTTCGGGCCGCACCCCGGCGAGCGAAGCCCGCCGCCAGGACTGGGCGATCGGTTCCCGCAGCACCGCGCTGCGCGAGGACATCAGTGAACTCACGCGGATCTCCACCTTCGTTGGTGACGCGCAGCAGGATAACCATCGCTCTCCGCTGCCGCTGTACAGAACTTGAACACTCAAGCCCGCATTCACCCGGCAAGGTGGTCCCCCACCACCACCCGCGTGCACGTGTTGCGATCCGGCACGCGGTCCTTACCTCGAAAGGGGAATCAGCGTGACTCTCAGTCACTCCGAGTCGGACACCGGGAAGGAGCGCGCGGGCGTTTCCCGGCGCGGGTTCCTCGGCTACGTCGTCGCGGCCGGAACCCTCGTCGTCGCCGCGGACGTCGGGCTCGCCGCTCCCGCCGCGGCCGCGGTGCCGTCGGCTCCGCAGCCTCCCGAGCTGTACGACCTCAACGACGCGCTCACCGACGCCGCACTCCCGACGTCGCAGCTGATCACCGTCACCATCAACAAGGACGGCAGCGCCTCGTTCGAGATCCCGCGCGCCGAAGTCGGCCAGGGCATCACCACCTCGACCGCGATGATCATCGCCGAGGAGCTGGACCTTCCGGTCGAGAAGGTGCACGTCACGCTCGCCCCGGCGCGTCCGGAACTGCTGTTCAACCAGCTGACCGGCGGGTCGAACACCACGGTCTCGACCTACACGCCGATCCGCGTCGCCGCCGCGATCGCCAAACAGCAGCTGCTGCAGGCGGCGGCGATCCTGCTCGGCGGGACCGCCGAGCGGTTCATCGTCAAGGGCGGCGTCGTCACCGCGCCGAACGGCAAGACGGCGACGTACGGCGAACTGGCGACGAAGGCCGCGTCCAGCACCACAAAGCAGGTGCAGCTGGACCCGAGCAAGCTCAAGGGCTCCAGCGAGTTCAAGGTGCTCGGCAAACCGCAGACCCGGCTCGACGCGCTCGACATCGTCACCGGCAAGAAGCAGTTCGCGATGGACCTGGACGTCCCCGGCGCGCTGCCGACGATGATCTGCCGCCCGCCGACGCTCAACGGCACGCCGAAGGGCATCCGCAACAAGGCCGACGTGCTGAAGCTGCCCGGCGTCACCGACGTCGCGATCATCCCGACCGGCGTCGCGGTCCGCGCCGAGACGTTCGGCCAGTGCATCGACGGCGTGCGCGCGCTGCAGGTCGACTGGGGCCCCGGCAGCGTCGAGGGCGAGAACGACGAATCCGTGCTCGCCAACCTCCGCCGGGCCGAACTTCCGCTGGCTGTGCCGAAGGTTCCGGTGCTGGCCAAGACGGTCGAGGCGGATTTCGAGTTCATGTTCCGGTCAAGCGCCGCGCTGGAGCCGTACTGCGCGGTCGCCGACGTGCGCGACGGCAGCGCGGAGATCTGGGCCGGGCTGAAATCGCCGATCGTCACCCAGGGCGAGGTCGCGCAGGCCGTCGGCTTGCCGCAGGGCAAGGTGAAGGTGCACGTCGTCACCGGCGGCGGTTCCTTCGGGCACAAGCTGTTCGGCAACCACGCCGTCGAAGCGGCGCAGGCGTCGAAGGCGTTCGGCAAGCCGGTGCGGCTGATGTGGCACCGCGCCGACGAGCCGCGGCAGGGACGGCTGCACCCGATGGCGACGTCGCGGATCCGGGCCACCGTGCTCGCCGGGAACGTGCTCACCTTCGAGCAGCGGCACACCTCGGTCGAGACGTCGTTCCGGCACGGGCTCGGCGAAATGCTCACCTCGGTCGCCACGAAACTCCCGACCGGGCTGGGCAACCTCGGCGTGGCCGAGGCGGTTTTCGTGCTGAGCCAGGAAATGCCGTACAACTTCGGCGT
The DNA here is from genome assembly GCF_053611505.1 of Amycolatopsis sp. NPDC054798. NCBI lineage: Bacteria > Bacillati > Actinomycetota > Actinomycetes > Pseudonocardiales > Pseudonocardiaceae > Amycolatopsis > Amycolatopsis sp. NPDC054798. Next base: position 64,773 of record NZ_JBSHAM010000015.1, read on the forward strand.
CGTCGACCAGACGCTCACCGAAACCGACCAGCGGTTCAACACCGGGTCGATGCGCAACGTCTACTCGCCCGACGTCGGCTGCGCCAACGAGCTGGTGGTCGACATGCTGGCCAAGGCGATGGGCAAGGACCCGTACGACTTCCGGATGGAATTCCTCAAGAACGACAAGGTGAAGGGCGTGCTGCGCAAGGTCGCCGAGGTCGGCGGCTGGGGAAAGAAGATGGCCTCGGGCACCGCACAGGGCATCGCGATCCACAAGGAGTACAAGGGCGCGAGCGCCTGCCTGGTGGAAATCGACTGCCGCCCGGAGACGGTGAACCGCAAGGTCCGCGACGGCGTCACCGGCCCGCGCGTGACGAAGGCGGTCATCGCCCTCGACGCCGGACTGGTGATCAACCCGCGCGGCCTCGAGGCGCAGATCATGGGTGGCTTCGCCGACGGGCTGGCGCTGGCGCTGACCAGCAGTGTCCACCTGAAGGACGGGCATTTCCTGGAAGCCAGCTGGGACAACTACTTCTACACCCGGCAGTGGAACATCCCGCACGACTTCACCGCGATCGCGATGCCGTCCAACGGGGAACAGCCGGGCGGCGCGGGCGAAGCGGGCGTGGCCTGTTCCGTCGCGGCCGTCGCGTGCGCGTACGCCCGGGCGACCGGGAAGGTCCCGAAGCGGTTCCCGATCAACCACGACGACCCGATCGGCTTCGAGGTCAAGTCGTTCGTCCCGCCCGTTCCCGAATCGCCGACCGACGGCCTGAACTGGACCTTCTGAGGAGCACGCCACCGATGAGCAAGCACACCTTCATCCTCAACGGGAAACCGGTGTCCGTCGACGTCGACGACAACGTGCGGCTGCTGTGGGTCCTGCGCGACGTGCTCGGCGTCCGCGGGCCGAAGTACGGATGCGGCATCAACGTGTGCAAGGCCTGCACGTCGCACTTCAACGGCAAGGCGTTCAACCCGTGTTCGGTGCGGGTGGCCGACATCAAGGCCACCGACGAGATCACCACCATCGAGGGCCTGCCGGACACGGTGAAGGCCGACCTGCACCCGATGCAGGAGGCCTGGCTGGAGAACGACGTCGCGCAGTGCGGCTACTGCCAGCCCGGCCAGATCATGGCGGCGGTCGCGAAGGTCAAGGAGGCCAAGGCGAAGGGCCGCGAGATCACCGACGCCGACCTGGACGAGATCCGCAACGTCTGCCGCTGCGGCACGTACTCCCGGATCCGCGAGGCGATCAAGGCCGGCGCCGCGAAGATGTGACCGGTTGTCCTTGCCCCGCAGCCAGTTCCGGCTGCGGGGCAAGCTTCCCGGCCTGCGCCAGCGTCCCGCCGCCGAGCAGCACCGCCACTCCGATCAGCTGCACCGGGCCCAGCGCCTGACCCAGCAACAGCCACGCGAGCAGCGCGGCGACCAGGGGTTCGGCCAGTGCCAGCACTCCGGCCAAGGCGACCGGCAATCCGCTGAGCGCGTGCAGCCCGGCCAGATACGGCAGTACAGTGCCGAAGACGGCCAGAATCAGCAAAGCCAGCCAGGCCGGGATCGTCGCCTCGCCCAGTGCCACCGGGTTCGAGGCGATTTCGACGGTCCATAATGGACTGACCGCGATCGTGGCCACCGCTCCGATCGCCAGACCCGCAGCGGTCATCCCGAGCGGATCGTGCCGCTGCGCACCGCGTTCGCCGAGCAGGAAGTACCCGGCGGAACAGATCGCCGACGCCACTCCGGCCGCGACGCCCAGCGCGTCCAGCTTCGCCCCGGGCCCGATCCCGGCGATGAGCACCAGACCGGCGATCGCCAGCGCGATTCCCAGCCACACCGCCGCGGACAGCCGCGTTCGCCGGACGACGCGCACCCACAGCGCGACCAGCACCGGCGCCAGATTCACCAGCACCATCGCCACCGCGACCGGAATCCGTGACACCGCAACGAAAAAGAACAGTTGCACGCCCGCGACGCCGAGAAGCCCGTACCCGAGCGGCAGCCACAGTTCAGCGCGCCGGAACCGCAACGCTCGCGGCCGCAGCAGCGCGACGCCGGGCGTCAGCAGAACAGCGGCCAGCCCGATCCGCACCGCGGTCACCGCGGCCGCGCTCCAGCCCGCGTCCAGCATCGCCTTGGCGAGCGGGCCGGAACTCGCGAACAGCACCCAGGAGACCAGGCTCAGCCCGGTCGCCCGCGCGGTGCTGCCCTGGTCGGCCATCTCCGCATTCTGAGTCCCGGCCCGGTGCCGCGGCCACCGGTTTTCCGGGTGCGACGCGGGTCACATCCCGAGTTGTCACATCCGGCGGGCGGGCGGCATCTCATGGGCATCAGCTACACACCACTGGAGGATCTGATGAGCGCACGGTTCGACCTGATGAACAACGACCTCGGCAAGTCGCTCGGCAAGCGGTTCGCGGGGCTGGCCATGCTGCTGAACAACACGTCGCTGCCGAAGGCGACGCAGGAACTGGTTTCGCTGCGGGCCAGCCAGATCAACGGCTGCGGCTTCTGCGTCGACATGCACACCAAGGACGCCACCGCGGCCGGAGAGGCCGCGGAACGGCTCCACCTGGTGGCCGTGTGGCGCGAGGCGACCGTCTTCACCCCCGCCGAGCGGGCCGCGCTCGCGCTGGCGGAGGAGGGCACCCGGATCGCGGACGGCGGCGGCGTTTCGGACGAAACGTGGGCGCAGGCCCGCGAACACTACGACGACGACCAGCTCGCCGCGTTGGTATGTCTGATCGGGTTGATCAACGCCGCCAACCGGATGAACGTCATCGTGCGCATGCCCGCCGGGCTGTACCAGCCGGGCCAGTTCGCGACGCTCAACTGAGGCAGACACGGGCCGCCGCCGAGCAACGGTGGGACTCGGCGGCGGCCCGTTACCCAGCACGGGATGCCCCGTGCGTCTTCGCGGGCGCTTACTCGATCCGGGCGATCGGCGCGCCCTGTTTCACCACTTCGCCCTCCACCGCCAGAAACCGCACCACTCCGGAAGCCGGAGCGGGCACCTCCGCGTCGACCTTGTCCACCGCGACCTCCGCGAGCAGCTCGCCCTCGCGGACGGTCGCGCCGTCCGTCGCGAACCAGGTGGCCAGCACTCCCTCGCCGTCCGGATCGGTTTCGGACAGGACGGGGAACGGAACGTCGGTCATGCGCCCACCAGGTCGAGGACGGCTTGGCGGATCCGCGCCGGAGTCGGCAGCACGGCGTACTCGAGCGGACGCGCGTACGGGATCGGGACATCGGGCACCGCTACGCGCGCGGCGGGAGCGCGCAACAGGCCCGGATCCCGCTCCACGACCCGGGCGATCACCTCGCCGGACAGGCCGAACGACAGGTAATCCTCGTCCACCACGAGCAACCGGCCGGTTTTGCCGACCGAATCGAGGATCGCGTCGGTGTCCAGCGGGACCAGGCTGCGCAGGTCCACGACCTCGCAGTCGACGCCCTGTCCGGCGAGATCGTCGGCGACGTCCAAGGCGTGGTGCACCGACAGCGACAGCGTCACGATGGTGATGTCGCTGCCCGGGCGGACGACATTCGCCTTGCCGATCGGGACCTCGTGGCCGCCCTCCGGCACCGGGCCGATCGACCGGCGGTTCTTCGCCATCCACGGCAACCCCATGATCCCCTTGTGGAACAGGTACACCACCGGGTTGTCGTCGCGGATCGCGGAGGTCATCAACCCCTTGGCGTCGACGGGATTGCTCGGCACGACGACCTTCATCCCGGGCAGGTGCGCGAAGGTTCCCCACAGGCACTGGGAATGCTGCGCGCCGTCGGAGTACCCGCCGCCGACCGCGGCGGTCAGCACCATCGGCACGGACACGTTCCCGCCGGACTCGTAGTGGATTTTCGCCATATGGTTGTAGATCTGGTCCATGCACACGCCGAAGAAGTCGACGAACATCAGCTCGACGACCGGGCGCAGCCCCTCGACCGCCGCGCCGATCGCGGTGCCGATGAAGGCGGTCTCGGAGATCGGCGTGTCGAGCACCCGGCGCGGGCCGAACCGGTCGAGCAAACCCGTGGTGGAGCTGAAGATCCCGCCGTAGGACCCGACGTCCTCGCCGAGCACGAACACCCGGTCGTCGCGCTCCATTTCCTGCGCGACGGCCTCCACCATGGCCTTCGCGGTGCTGAGTTTCCGCCCGGCTGGCGCGGAGGGTTCGGTGAGCGTCATTGCTTCTCCTCGCTGGGTCGTCAGGCTGTCGTGAGGCTGTCGTCAGGCTCGGGCGAACACGAAATCCAGCGCGGTGGCGGGGTCCGGCTCGGGGCTGGCCTTGGCGAACGCGATCGCCGCTTCGACGCGTTCGGTGGCCGCCACCTGGAGCCCGGCGACCTTCGCGTCATCGAGAACGCCGTCCGCGCGCAGCTGGTTCTCGTAGGTGGGCAACGGATCCCGCCCTGGCACACCGTCCAAATCGGACCGGTAGCCCTGCGTGTCGCCTTCGAAGTGACCCCACAGCCGCAGTGTGTGCACCTCGAGCAGGCTGGGTCCTTCGCCAGCGCGAGCCCGCGAGACCGCCTGGCCCGCGGCTTCGTGCACTGCCTCGACCGAGTTTTCCTCGACGCGCACACCCGGAATCCCGTACCCGGCGGCGCGGTCCGCGTTCGACGTGACGCACGTGGACGCGCTGCGCGGCACCGAGATGCCCCAGTCGTTGTCCTCCACCACAAAGACCACCGGCAGCCGCCACAACGCGGCGAGGTTGAGCGATTCGTGGAACGCTCCCTGGTTCGCCGCGCCCTCGCCGGTGACCGCGACCGCGATCCGGTCCGTCCCGCGCCGCTGGAAGGCGAGCGCCTGTCCGAGTGCGGGCGGGTACCCCTCGGCGATGATGCCCGAACACGAGAAATGCACCGTGGGGTCGAAGAGGTGCATATGCCCGCCGCGGCCTCTGCCCAGTCCAGTCGTGCGGCCAAAGATCTCAGCGGTCATCCGGTGAAGTTCCACACCGTGCGCGATGGCGAAGTGGTGCGGCCGGTGCGTCGCGGTGACCGCGTCGTCCGCGGTGAGGTGCGCGCAGACGCCCGCCGCCACCGGTTCCTGCCCGGCGGACAGGTGCATCTCTCCGGGGACGAGTCCGGCGCCGATGTCGAAGACGGGTTTCTTGTCGGCGTGGTACTCGTGGAGGATGGCTTCCTCGTAGGTGCGGATCAGGACCATCGTGCGGTACAGGTCCAGCCTGTCCTGCGCTTCCATGGGACCTCCCGTTCGCTCTGGAGGTCACTTTCGCCGGGGCCGGCCCGCCGGACAACGGGCTGGATTTCAGATGGTGATAACGGCCCGGTTCAGCGCGTGACAGCGAGCGCGCGCGACACCCGCTGGGCGGCCCGGCGCAACGACTGCGCCGGCGCGGAACCCAGCCGCCGCGCGGGCAGGGAGATCGCGACCGCGCCCAGCGCCCCCGGCGTGCGGACGGTCGTCGCCAGGCACGCGGTGCCGAGCAGGTACTCCTCGCGATCGTTGAAAACGTCGCCGCTCTGCGACAGCCGCTGCTCCAGGACCCGGCTGTCGGTGATGGTGTGCGGCGTGAGGTCCGCCAGCCGATGCCGCGACAGGTAATCCCGGCGGCCCTCGCTGTCCAGGCCGGACAGGATGCACTTGCCGAACGCCGTCGCGTGCGCCGATTCGTGCACGCCGACCCACAGGTCGACCGACGGAGCGGCCGGGCCGTCGGCGATGTCGATGAGCTTGATGTCGCCGTCGGAGTAGAGCGAGAGGTAGGCCGCACCGTGCACCTCGTCGCGCAAGGCCCGCAGCACCGGGCGGATCTTCGGCAGCAACGCGTGCCGCGACGTGTGCTGGCGCAGTTCGCTGACCTGGCCGCCGAGCGCATAGCCGTCGTCGAGTTTGCAGAGGTAGCCCTCGTGGACGAGGGTGCGCAGCAGGTGATACGTCGTGGGCAGCGGCAGCCCGACGGTGCGGGCGAGCACCTTCGCCGGCACCGGCCGTTCGCTCGCGCCGACCGCGTCGAGCAGGTGCAGCGCGCGCTGCACGGACCCGATCAAGGTCGGCTCAGCCGCCATCCCCGTCACCTCCGCCGCCGCCGCGTCCCCGCGGACTCCAGCATGCGCTACGGCTCTGACCTGGGCAAGAGCAGTTCCGTCGGACGGATCACGGGTTTCCGCAGAAGGTTCGCTCGGCCGCGAACGGGTCCGGCGGGACGGTCACCCCGGTGCGGTGCACGGCTCCGGCGAGGTTGTCCCAGAACCGGCCCCACGACATCGGCTCGCGCGTGGACCGCTGGATCTCCGCCAGATCGCCGCAACTCAACGCGTGCCGGGCGGCGGCGACCTGCTCCGCGGTGACGTCGGCGCGCATCGCGAAGTTGCCCGGGCTGAGGACCGGGGCCGACGGGTCCGCGTAATCCGCCAGCAGCCAGGCGTTGCTCAGCGGTTTCGAATGCCCTGGTTTCACCGTCGGGAATTCGAACCGCGCGCCGATCGGGTTGGCCAGGCCCCAGAAGTCGACGACACCAACGTCCACCGGTGACATGACACCGACCGTCCCCAGATATATCCCGACGAGCATGGTCTTCGACGGGACGTCCGGGCGCAGTCGCGCGGCGAGGATCTGTTGCTGCGGGCCCGGGCCTTCATAGATCAGGGCACCTGGGCTCGCGGCGTCCTTGAGATATTTCATCCTCGGCGTGAAATCCGCCGACTCGGTGGGATACGTCTGGCCGGTCCACGCGTGGTAGTAGCCGCGCTCGTCGTCGATGAGCTTGCTGTTCTGCGGGACGAACTGTCCGACGCTGGCGCAAAGCACCGCCCACGCCAGCAGGACGACGCCGGTCGCGCGGGTGCTCTTCGCCGCCGGGAGCACCAGAACCGGCAGCATCAGCAGGAAGAAGATCGGCAGCGCCATGCGCGCGTGCATGTAGTCGCCGCCGACCTTCAGCAGATATCCCAGCGAGAGCACACCGGCGACCACCGGGGTGAGGGTGACGATCAGATCGGTGCGGTTGCTCTTGATCCGCCGCAGCGCCCCGGCGAGCAGGACCGTGCAGAGCACCAGGGGCAGCCACAGCAGATACGGGTTCACGAAATCGCCGACGTACGTGAATCCGCGCGCCCAGAACGATTCGCTCGCGTTTTTGGTGAGCGCGGGCATCGGCACGAGGATGCCGTAGAAGCCCATGCGGAAGATCTCGTAACCGACCGGCAGCGCCCCGGCAGCTGCCACCGCGGCGACGACGACGCGCCAGGACGGCTTCGTCACCAGCCACAGCGCCACCAGGAACACCGCTGCCACCAGTGTTTGTTCGGGACGCACCAGCGGGCCCAATCCCATCACGAACGCAGCCGTGACAACGGATTTGGCCGACGCGGCACCGCGCAGCCGCACGAGCAGCCACCAGCACAGCGCCATCCAGAACGTGTTCAGGCCGGTCTCCAGCCCGGACGTCGCGTACTGCCACACCGGCCGCACGCCCAGCAACGCGAGAACGCCGCACGGCACCATCGCCGCGACCTGCCCGCCATGCAACCGGCTCGTCGCACTCACCGCGAAACCGAATCCGGCGGCGGTGAGCAGCAGGCCGAGCATCCACGACAGTGTCGAGGTGTCCGACTGGCCGAACACGAACCCGGCGAACGCGAGCAGCCATTGCCACAGCGTGCTCGTCGAGGCCTCGGCCCGCTCGCCGAGGTTGTAGACCGGTCCGTTCCCGGCGAGGATCTGCTCGACGATTCTGGTGAAAATCAGCGCGTCGTCGCAGATCCAGCGGGTGAAATAGCCGAGAATCGCAATCAGGAAAACCGACCCGCCGATGATCCAGCTGTTTCTTCGGCGGTTTAACCGGACGTTGATCAGCTGATTTTGGGCGCGCGGAAGCACCCTGGGCATAGTGTCCATTTAATTTCCCCCCGTTAAGAGAGCTGGCGTCGGTAGTCGACGATCCCAGCCGCGATCAGCGCCGCGATGCCAGTGGCCACGAGGGACACCTGCAGCAGTTCCAGCTTCTGGAAGTCAGGCACGACCATGGTCGCTTTGAGCACCAGCGGCTGGATCAGCACGAGCGCACTGCACGCCGCGAGCGAGAACGACCACGCCGGCGAGCGGCGCCGGAACACGAAATAGGCGGGCGCGACGACCGCGGCCGCCCAGACGAACCAGGAAAGCCCGCGCATTTCCGATGCACCGAAGAAGCCGAAATAAAGCGCGGAAGCCGTGACCCCTGCCAGGGCAATCCACCATTTACGCGCCGACGGCAGCGGCGCACCGCCGTGGAATCCGGCGATCATCAGCAGCAGCGGAAGCCATTGCGGAATGAAATAGCCCAGCAGATCGGGGCTGAAACTGAACGAATACTGGTGCAAGAACACCGCGAACCCGCCGACCAGCACCACCGCGGCGACCACCCGCGCGGCCCGGCGCCGCCCGGCGAGGAGAAGCGCGAGCGGCACAGCGGCCGCGGCGGTCAACGCGATGTCGCGCCAGAGTTGCTGGGCCTCCTGCGCGACATAAAGCGACAGGGTTGCCTCGCCCGGCGAGCCGAGTGCGGAATACAGGCCGCTCGCCTGCGGATAGCCGTCGTACAAGTCGCGGCCGATGAAGAGGACGCCCTTCATCACTCCCCACAGGAGCCCGAGCAGTGCGACCAGACGGACGGTGTCGCCGAAAGCGACTACGCGAGCCGGAGCTGAGCCAGCAGCAAGCCGGGCGCGCAGGCCCAGCCCCAGCATCGCGAACAGTTCCCGCCATTCCGCGAGGCGGCTTCCGCTGGCCTCGCGGGCGTCCAGCAGGGCGCCGACCATTTCTTCCTCACGGTCGGCGCGGTACCAACGGGGCAGCAGGCGCATCATGCGGCGGTACTGGAGTTCCGGGGCGGTCATGCTCTGCCCCCGGTTCTGGCCAGCTGCCGGGATTGTTCGGAGTACGCGGCGTCGCTGGGGTTGGTGGACCGGGGACGCGAGCGCAGCGCCGAATCTGTCGCGGTCTTGGCGGCCGATCGCCTGGGCGGTTCGCCGCCGAGGCCAGCGAACCGGCGAGCCCGCAACACCGAACCCGCCGCCACGTTCACAGCCGACAGCCCCGACCGCCCGCCACCAAGATCGGCGACCCGACAAGCCCACAACACCGAGCCCGCCGCTGTGGCATTCACAGCCAACCGCCCACGCAGCTCACCGCCAAGCCCAACGACCCGGCGAGCCCACAACCCCGACCCCGCCGTCACGCCCCGCCCCCAGTCCCCAGCGCCCAGCCCCTCGCCCGCAGCACAGAATCCGCCGCAGCAGCGTTCGCCGCCAGCCGCCGCGACTGTTCGGCCAGCACGCGGCCGCCAAGATTGGTGAGCCGGTAGTAACGGCGCAGCCTGCCCTGGTGGATCTCCTCCTTGTCCCGTTCCGCCCAGCCGTCGGCGACCAGCCGGTCCAGCACGCCGTACAGCGTGCCGACTCGCAGCCGGACCCGGTTTTCGGACAGTTTCCCGACGGCCTGGACGATGCCGTAGCCGTGCTTCGGCTCGTCGGCGAGCGCGGTGAGGATCAGGAAGACCTGCTCCGACATGCCTCGTTCGGTCACCCGTCCATATATATCACGATGCGATATATGCGGGTGGCCGAACTACAGCTCGGCGACAGCCGTCCCCTCGAGTTCGACCAGCAGGGTCGGGATGGCCAGCCGGGTCACGCCGAGCATCGTGGTCGACGGCGCGACGCCCGCCGCGCCCAGCCGGGCCGCGAGGACGCCGTAGTGCTGGAAAAGCAGGTCGACGTCGGTCGTGTAGACGTTGAGCCGAACCAGGTTTCCGAGCGTCATGCCCGCTTCGGCGAGCACCGCTTCCAGGTTGTCGAGGCTCAGTGCCACCTGCTTCGCCATGTCCCCGGCGTGCTGGGGCTCGCCCTCGCCGCTCATCGCGGTCTGCCCGGAGCAGTACAGGGTCCGCACCGGCCCGGACACCAGTTCGCCCTGGTGATATCCCATCGCCGCCGACCAGGCCCACGGGTTGACAGTCGTTCGCTCCACCACTTGCTCCATTCGCGTTCTCAGCAGTACGCGGAGCAGCCTCGCAAGCAATACGCGACATCCTGTGTCGTGTATTCGGTACAGTTTCCAGCATGCGCGCCGACCGGTTGGTCTCGCTGGTCCTGCTGCTGCGCCAGCGCGGCCGGCTGTCCGCGGCCACCCTTGCCCGCGAGCTGGAGGTGTCGACCCGCACCGTGCTGCGCGACATCGACGCGCTGTCCGCGGCGGGCGTCCCGGTCTACGCCGAACGCGGGCGGAACGGCGGTTTCGCGCTGATGCCCGGGTTCCAGACCGAACTCACGGGCCTGAACCACGACGAAGCGCTCGCCTTGCTGGTCGCCGGATCGCGACGCGGCGCGCAGGCGTTCGGCCTCGGTTCGGCGCTCGCTTCCGCCATGCTCAAAGTGGTCGACGCACTGCCCGAAAGCCATCGGACCACTGCCGCGGGCGTGGCCGAGCGATTGCTCATCGATCCGGAGATCGACCTTCTCTCGCGCCGCGCGGTCGCCGAGGAGGCGCCCGACGCCGTGGTGGCCGAAATCCGCCGCGCGGTGTTCGCCGGGCATCAGGTGCGCATCCGCTACCAAGCGGTGGACCAGGCCCCGAAATGGCGCACAGTGCACCCGGTTGGACTGGTCACCGTACGAGAGCAGGGATATCTGCTGGCCACCCGCGAAGGCGAAGACCGGACCTACCGCCTGTCCCGGGTGCTGGCCGCCGAAGAACTCGACGAACCCGCGCAGCGGCCGGACCGGGTCGACCTGAGCCAGGCCTGGCAGGAGCGCAGCACGCGGTTCCGGAGCGGCGGCGACCGAATCGTCGCGCTGGTCCGGATTCGCCCGGCACAACGAGAAGAATTGGCCCGCACCGCGCTCGCGATGCACGCCGAGGAATCGCGCCCGGACGGGTGGCTGCACTTAGAGGCGGCTTTCCAGGATTCCCGGCACGCCGAATGGGCGCTGTGGCAGCTGGCAAGGAACGCGGAAGTCCTTGCACCGCAATCGTTGCGCACCGCGCTGCACGACCGCGCCGTCGCGCTCGCCGCCGCCTACGCGGACCCCTCCTGAACCCTCGGCACCGGCACTGCCTGCACCTTCCGTAGTTGTGCGGATACCTACTCGCTGGTAAGTTACCCGCCAGTCGTGATCCACTTCATGGTTCAAAGGGGAGTCATGATCCGGAAACCCGTCCGCGCGCTGATCGCCGCCGCCGCTCTCGCGATCACGTCCGCCGTCGCGCTGCCCGCCGCGGCCTCGGCCGATTCCTTCTACAGCTACGACGGCAGCACGCCGCTCTCGTCGTACGCACCGGGCACAGTATTGAAGACGCGGACGTTGACATATCACGTCTTCGGCTTCCCGACTCCAGTACAAGCCACGCAGCTGCTCTACCGGACCACCGACGCACAGGGCAATCCCACCGCGAATGTCACCTCGGTCGTCCGAAACCCGTTGGGCAACAACGGAAAAGCCGTGTCATACCAGTCCGCGTACGACTCGCTCAACCCCGAGGACGCGCCGTCCCGCGCAATCGCGGGCGACGTCCGGCTCGGCGGCGTGCTGCCGAACGCCGAGTCCGTGCTCATCGCGCCGGCGCTCGCGCTCGGGTACAGCGTCGTCATCCCGGACACCGAAGGCCCAGCCGCCGATTTCGCCGCCGGGCCGGAATACGGTCAGACCACTTTGGACTCCATCCGCGCCGCGACGCACGCGTCCGGCACCGGAATGACCGAAACCACCAAATTCGGCCTCCTCGGCTATTCCGGCGGCGCGATCGCGACCGGCTGGGCGTCGGCCATCGCCGCGAGTTACGCACCGGACGTCGAGAAGAACCTCGTCGGCTTCGCCGAGGGCGGGGTGCTCGTCGATCCCGCGCACAACCTCAAGTACGTCGGCGGCAGCCCGGTCTGGTCCGGCGTGATCCCGATGGCGCTGATCGGCGTCGCGCGCGGCTACGGCATCGATCTCAAGCCGTACGCCAGCGAGTACGGCCTCAAGGTGCTCGCCGAACTGGACCACGCGTCGATCGCGCAGGCGCTCGGCCACTACCCCGGGCTGACCTGGAAGAAGCTGGTCAAGCCGGAATACGAGAACCCGAATTCGGTGCCGCCGTTCGTCGACGCGGTCAACAAGGTGAACATCGGCTCGGCCGCGACGCCGTCGATTCCCGGGTTCATCGCGCAGGCCAACAACGGCGCGCTCGAAGGCACTGTCAGCAACGAGCCGGGCATCGGCACCGGTGACGGCGTGATGGTGGCCGGGGATGTCCGCGCGCTCGCGAATCAGTACTGCGAGACCGGAAACACCTCGATCAAGTACACGCAGTACGACGCGCTCAGCCACGCCACCGCCGTCCCGGTGTGGGCGCCGGCCGCGATCGCCTGGCTCGGCGACCGGTTCGCGGGCAAGGCCGCGCCGTCCAGCTGCGGGCACATCCCGCCGGGGAACTCGCTGGATCCGGAGCAGCACACCGGCTCGTAACAGATTGCTCCGGACGGTTCGGCGGCGAAATCCCGCACGGCCGCGTCGCCGAACCGCACGGTGCACAATCCCCGTAGCAGCCGGGATTCCGCTGCTTTCCGTGTGCCTGACGCTGTATCGCCGGGCACCACATCGTCCTCTTAGGACCTTCTGACTCCGGCTCGTCCCCAAGCTCCCGGCTCAGCGAACGAACTCCGCCAGCCGGTCGAGCTGCCGCACCGCGTCGGCGGGGTCCTCGTGGTCCTCGAGTTCGAACAGCACCCGGCGCAGCACCTTCACCCCGACCCCACCGATCAGCACGGGCAGCGACCGGGCCGGTTTCGGCCAGGACCAGATCTGGTCGAAGTCGACGAATTCGCCGTGGAATTCCGCTCCGTCCTCAGTCCAGATTTTCCGGACGGCGGCCACCGCCTTTCTGGCCAATGTCAGTGGTCCACTACCGAACGCCAGTTGAGATCCCACGAGAAAGCCCCTGCCCGCATGCTCGCGGACAGGGGCTTTCCGTTGCCGGCTAACGAATCAGCCGTCCGAATCAGCCGACGGGATGAACGCGCCCGGCACCTGGTCCGGTGCGAAGATCTTGTCCTCGCCCGGATACGGCTGGGTCCACCCGTGCACCTGGTACCACGTGAAGTGGTCCATCTGCGCGGGGTTGGCGTAGTCCGCGGTGGCGTTCGGGCCGGTCAGCTTCTGCTGCGCCTGCCATTGCTGCCACTGCTGCGCCAACTGCTGCTTGTCCGCGGGCACCGCCGTCGACGCCGCAGCGGTGGACGGGGTCGGGACGTCGTCCGTGCCGCACGACGGCGGGGTCTTCAGTCCCGCGGTCAGCGACGTTTGGTTCCGCACCGCGGTGAACGGCGCGTAGTCCGGTTTCGGAGTGAACGCGGTCGCCATCGGGGTGGCCGCGCTGTCCTTCTGGTTCATCGGGTGGATCCCGAGGATCTGCTCGATGGTGCGGATCATGGTGATCTGCGAGTAGTACCGGCTGTCGGTCACGCCGCGCTGGGCGTACGGGCTGATGATCTGGACCGGGGCGCGGTGCCCGTCGACGTGGTCCAGCCCGGCCTGGGAATCGTCCTCGAGGACGAAGATCGCCGAGTCCTTCCAGTACTGGCTGTGCGAGATCTTGTCCACGATCTTGCCGACGGCCAGGTCGTTGTCGGCGACCTGCGCGGCCGGGCTCGGCGGGCCGCCGGTGTGGTCGCTCGACAGCCAGAACATGTTCAGGTCCGCCGGGCCGTTCTTCTCGAAGTCGTTCTTCCAGATCTCGTACCGGTACTGGTCCGGCACGGCGGTGTCGAACTTCGGGAAGCCCGGCACCGAAACGCTGTTCAGCGACGGGATCGGCGACGACGAGACCAGCGGGTACGCGGTCGGCGCGCCGGTCGCGGCCATGGTCTTCGAGTCGCAGTACAGATTCTGCCAGCTCGCGTCCGCGGGCTTGGTCAGGAACTGGTGGAACTCGCCGAAGTCGCGGACGGTCCTGCCCGCCGCCTGCGCCCCGGTCCACAGGAAACCGCTGCGCTGATGGCCCAGCGCGTCGTCCTCGGTGTCGTAACTGCGCTTGTACTCGCCCGCGGAAGACTCGGTGTACTCCGGGTTGTCCGCCTGCATCAGCCAGTTGTGCCCCTCGGCCGAGTTCGTGCCGATGTCGTAAGTGTTGTCGTACAAGCCGAACTGGTCGGCCAGTGCGTGCTGGTTCGGCGTGACGGCCTGGCCGAACTGCGCGAGCGCCGGGTTGCCGTTGCCCTTCTTCATGTCGCCGAAGAGCTGGTCGTACGTCCGGTTTTCCTTGACCAGCAGGAAAACGTGCTTGATCGTGGACGGGTCGCCGAGGCGTTTCGGCACCGGAACGGGCTTGACGTTGCGGTTGCCGGACGCCACCGAACCCGGCGTCCAGCCGTTCTGCTTGAACACCTGATATGTCTGTGCCCAGGTCTGCCAGTCGGTCGGCAGCGTGAACCGTTGCAGGCTCGACGTGGTGTCGTGCGTGGCGTGCCCGGCCGCGGTGGTGGGGCGGCGGGCGTCGATGCCGCGGGTGTTCGCGACAAGGATGTTATTGCCCGACGCTGAGATACCAGACGGGAAGTAGTCCGTCGGCAGCAGCCCGATGAAGGCGGCGGGGGCCTGCGGGAACCAGTAGCGGTAGACCGCGACCGCGTTCGCCCGGCCTAGGGTCACCAGCAGGTGGCCGTCGTCGGTGAGTGTGAGGTCGGTCGGTTCGTAGCCGACGGTCGCCTCCGGCCATGGCTGCGTCGCGATGGTCTGCACCACGACGTTGCGCTGGGCGTCGATCACGGAAACGCTGTCGCCACCGGTGTTCGCCACGAACAGCGTGTTGTTCTTGGCGCGCAACGCGGTCGGGTGCAGGCCGACGTCGATGCTCTTGACCGGCGCGGCCGGGTTCGCCAGGTCGATCACGCTGACCGTGCCGGTGGTGGCTGCCCCGGTCTTCGGGTCCGCGACGATGTCGGTGCCGTACGAGTTGATCGTGGTGTCGCCCGGTTTCGCCGCGCGGCCGCCCTCGTTGCTGACGTAGATCCGGTTGCCGATCAGCACCAGTGCTCGCGGCGCGTTGCCGACCGTCCAGCTCTGCTTGATCTGGCCACTGGCCGCGTCGATCGCGACGACCCGGTTCTGGCCGTTCACCGCGGAGTACACAGTGGACCCGTCCGCGGAGAAAATCGCGCCTGCGGCAAGGGAATGCTTCGCCCCGTCAGCCGGGATCGGGACCCACGCCGGGTTGGCGACGGTGCCGTCCGGGTTCACGGCGAACTTGCGGTAGCCGTCGATCTGGCCCAGCCACAGCGTTTTCCCGTCCGGCGAGTACGACGGGCCCTCCTGGCCGACGTCGTTGCCCGGCAGCTGCAGGTCGGCCTTCTTGTCCTTGCCGACGAGCTGCTGCACCTTCCAGCTTTTCAGGTCGACGATGGTCAGCGCGATCCCGCCGTCGGTGGTCAGCGCGGCGAGGTGGCTGCCGTCCGGGCTGACCGCCGACGACATGATCTTGCCGTTCGGGACGACCAGCCGCTCGCCGATCGGCTTGAGGTACTGGTCGCTGGAGATGGTCAGGCCGTTCTCGGTTTCCTGGCCGACCTGGTCGGTGCCG
Source organism: Amycolatopsis sp. NPDC054798 (assembly GCF_053611505.1). Lineage (NCBI taxonomy): Bacteria > Bacillati > Actinomycetota > Actinomycetes > Pseudonocardiales > Pseudonocardiaceae > Amycolatopsis > Amycolatopsis sp. NPDC054798. The sequence goes on from NZ_JBSHAM010000015.1 coordinate 80,326, forward strand.
AACTGCTTGGTGGAGGCGAGGCCGATGCCCGAGCCCGCGGCGACGAGAGCGGCCGCGGTCGCGCCCGCCGTGACGAAGCGCAGCCTGCGGGATCTCCGGAGTTCCTTCTTCCCGCTACGCCGGCGACGGCGCGTTACTTGCATGTCCTCATCCCTTCGTGGAGGAGAGCAGCTCGACGTTGCCGTCGAACTGCCACAGCGGGTTCGGCTGGTCCCCGTCCGGCGTCCGCACCTGGAAGTAGCCGTTCACTTCCTTCGGCCCGTCGCCGTCGGCGACGTACCGCCCGTCCGAGGTGACGTCGAGCTGGTAGATCGCCTGGCCGGTCGCTGAGATGCCAGGGAGATGCCAGGAGACGACACAGCGCCAGTCGTTGCCGGGGCCCTCGGCCTCGACGAGACCGCCGCCCTTGGTGCATTCCGTGCTGGCCGCGAGCTGCTCCTCGGTGACGTCCGGACGGTGCAGCTGCGCGGCCTGCATCCGGTAGAGGTGCGCGAACTCGGTGGACAGCGACTGCTGCAGCTTGGCCTGGTCGATGCCCGAACCCGACGCCGGCGTAGCGACCGCGACGACCGCCACGGTGACGGCGATCAGCCCGGCCAATGGCAGCAAGCCCGCGGTTAGTACCCGACGACCGGCGCCGTCATATGTCAGATCGGTGAAGTCGCGTCTCAGGAACAGCAGGTAGGCCAGTGCAGTCGCGACAATTGCCCATACCAGGCTCACCCCGATGCCGATCAACAGCGGGCCGAGCTGTGCCGGGTCGGTGAAGAGACCGTTCCACGAGATGAACGCGTACGTCGGCAGCGCGAGCCGCACGACGACCGGCAGCGGCAGCAGCTGCGCCACCGCCATCACGAGCGCGACCACCGCGGGCAGCAGCAAGCCCATCGGCGACCGTCCTAACGCGACAGAACCGAGCAGGCCGATCCCGGCGAGGGCGAGCGTCGGGGCGAGCACGCAGATCCAGGCGAGCACGACCTTCACCGCCGCGTCTCCGGACGACAGCAGATGTCCGTCGAGCCCGACCAGCGGCTGCCCGCCGACCGCGACCAGGCCGCCAGCCGTGCTGGACACCGCCAATCCGAGGACCAGCAACAAGATCACGGTGAGGCTGGCGAGCGCTTTCGAGGCGAAAATCCGCCGGTACGACCGCATCGCCACCAGCAGGTGCCGCCAGGTGCCGAGCCGGTCTTCGGCGGCGAAGACGTCCCCGGCGACCAGGGAAGTCAGCAGCGGAAGCGCGTAGCTGCCGGCGAACCCGAGCAGCACGAGCGGCCCGGCCCAGCCGGTGGCGTTCATCAGGCGGCCGAACAGGGTGTCCACCGGCAGGTCGCTCTGCTGGCTGACCGCGGCGACGAACACCGCCGGCGCGAGCCAGCAAGCGAGCAGCAGGACCCGGATTCGCCACTGCGACAACAGCTTCACCAGTTCGAACCGGTATCCGCGGCCCAGCCCGACCGGACGGGCCGAGGCCTGCGGCCCGGCGGGCGCCTCGGTGACGGTCATCGATTCGCTCCCTGCTCCGTCAGCTCCAGGAAAGCCGCCTCCAGCGGCGAAACGACCGGAGCCAGTTCCCGTACGCCGAGGCCCTTGCCGACAACGCGCGCGACCAGGTCGTCGAGCGCGGGCACCAGGCCGCGCACCACCAGGACGTCCGCCTGCCCGCGCGGGGTCTGGGTGTCGTCGATGCTCAGCCCGGGCACGTTCCCGGCGATCTCGCGCGCGGCTTTCTGGTCCGAGGTCACCAGGCGGTAGGCCAGTTCGCGATCCTCAGCGGACAGTTTCGCCAGCGGCCCGGTGAACACGACGGACCCCGCGGACAGGATGGTGACCTCCGAGCACAGCGCTTCGAGGTCGTCCATCCGGTGGCTGGACAGCACCACCGCGGCCCCCTCGTCGGCGAGCCGGGTGAGCACGCTGTGCACGTGTTTCTTGCCTGCCGGGTCGAGACCGTTGGCGGGTTCGTCGAGGATCAGCAGCCGCGGTTCGGTCAGCAGCGCGGCGGCGAGGCCGAGGCGCTGGCGCATGCCGAGGGAGAACCCGCGGGTCCGGTCGTCGGCGACGTCGGTGAGCCCCACCTGCGCGAGAAGGTCGTCGATGTCCGCTGTCCGCCCGCGCAGCGAGGCCAGCGCGGCGAGGTTTTGCCTCGCGGTGAGCGACGGGTACAGCCCCGGGCCGTCCACGAAGCCGGAGATGCCGTCCGGGGTGGCGAGCGCGCGGCCGACCGGGCGGCCGAGGATTTCGAGCTCGCCCTCGTCCGCGATCGCGAGTCCGAGCAGCAGGCCGAGCAGTGTGGTTTTGCCCGCGCCGTTCGGGCCGACGAGGCCGTGGATCTCGCCGTACGCCACGTCGAGATCGACGCCGTCGAGCGCGATCACGTCTCCGAAGCACTTAGTGATCGCGCGGGCCCGCACCGCGTCGCTTGCGTTCATGAATCCCCACTTTCCGAAGCCGTGAGGAACTTAGGCACGACAAGTGACATGCGAACCCGCGTGAGGTTGAACGTTGAGGAAACCCCGTGCACCGGAACCGGTTAACCGGGCAAAAGGGATCAATTTCGCGGAGGCAGCGTGTCCGCGAGCTCCCGGACCAGCGCGTAAGACCGTTTCCGCTCCGCGTGGTCGTGGATCGGGGTGGTGATCATCAATTCGTCCGCGCCGGTTTCGGCGGTGACTGTGCGCAATGAATTCCGCAGAGCCGCCGAGGCCCCGGCGAGCACCGGACCGGGGCCGACGGCCGGGTCCACGACCGCGTCTTCCGGAGATGGCAACAGGATCCGCTCGCCGCGCGAACGGCTCAGCGCCTTAGCCCGAATGGACCTGGCGAGCCATTCGGCCCGTTCCTCGGTCGCGGCGGCGACCACCGCGACGCTGACCACAATGGACGGTTCGGCGGTCCGGCCGGGACGGAAGGACTCGCGGTAGATCCGGGTCGCGGCGGCGGCTTCGGCCGGGCGGAGATGGTAGGCGAACGCGTACGGAAGGCCGAGTTCGGCGGCGAGACGCGCGCTCGCCGTGCTTGAGCCGAGCAGCCAGACGTCCGGCACGTTCCCTCGCGCGGGCGTGGCGCGCAGCGGTTGCTCGGTCTCGGCGAAATACTCCAGCAACTCCGTTGTCCGGGCGGGAAAACTGTCCGCGGGCGCGGAGTTCAGCGCGGCCGCCACGCGTCGCGGACCGCCGAGCGCGCGGCCGAGCCCGAGGTCGATCCGGCCCGGATGAAACGCGGCGAGCGTGCCGAACTGCTCCGCGACGACGAGCGGCGGATGGTTGAGCAGCAGAACCCCGCCCGCGCCGACGCGGATCCGCTTCGTGGCATCCGCGATCCGGGCGACTGCCACGGCAGGCGCGGCGCTCGCGACACCACGCATGCTGTGGTGTTCGGGCAACCAGTAGCGGTGATATCCCAACTCGTCGGCCTGTTCGGCCAAGTCGACAGTGCGCTGCAACGCCTCGCGCGCGGTCGAACCCGCGACGATCGGCGATGTGTCCAGCACTGAAACCCGCACGCAGGCATCATCCCGGACCCGCCGCGGCGGGACAAGCGGACCGCCCACGTCTCAAGTGGACGGTCCGGCCGCGGCTTACGAGGTCTCCCGCACCGGCGCGGGCGCGACCTCGTCCTCCTCTTCCACCGCTTCGCTCAGCTGCCAACCGCCCCGGCGGCGCAACACCACCAGGTAGTATCCCAAGGCCAGCAAGGCAATCCCCGCGGTGACGATGAGACTCGGCCGTCCGATCACCGGGTCGGTCGCGTTCACGTACAGCACGAACGCCAGCGCGACCAACGCGACCACCGGCGCGATCGGGAACCCGGGCATCCGGTACTTCGCCCCCGCTGTCGCTCCGGAACGGCGGCCGATGATCGCGCCGAGGCACAGCGCGGCGTACACCACGACGATCGACGTGCTGGTCACGACTGTCAGGATCTGCGGGTCCACAAAGCACAGTGCGGCAGCGATGAATCCGGTCGCCAGCGTCGCCACCCACGGGGTGCCGAATTTCGGGTGCACAGCGGCCAATGCGCGGTTCATCGCCTTCGGCCACGCACGATCGCGGCCGCTGCTGAACACCAGCCGGGCGCTGATCAGCACGATCGCCAGCACGGCGTTGATGATGGCGAGCGCGACCGCGAGACTCAGCACGGTGTCGAGCGTGCTGCCGCCGCGGGCCTGCACGAAGTACGACAACATGTTGGGAGAATTGAACAACGTGCCGAGATCCGGTGCGCCCATCAGCACCGCGGTGACCGGGACCAGTTCGGCCAGCACGGTGACCCCGAGTCCCATGAGGACGGCGCGCGCCACCCCGCGTCCGGCGTCCTTGGTTTCCTCTCCGAAGTAGACAGCCGAGCCGTAGCCGTTGTAGGCGAAGATCGCGATCGCCGTCGCGATCATCACCGCGCTGATCGTCGCCGGACCGCCGCCCGGGGCGACCGGATGCGCGAGCAGGTCGGTGAACGGCCGGGCCGGGCTGGCCAGCCCGAGCACCGCGACCACGACCAGCGCGAGCAGCTCCACCGCGAGGAAAATGCCGGTGACCCAGGCGTTCAGCTTGATGTCGAACACCGCGCAGATCGCGGCGAGGACGCACGTCACCGAAGCTACGACCGCCGGGGACACCCCCGGCAGCACCACGCTCAGGTAGGTGCCAACGCCGAGCGCGATCACCGCGACGATCAGCACCTGCGTCACGATCATGATGCCCAGCACCATGAATCCGGGCAGTTTGCCCAGCGTGCGGGCGGCGATCGTGTATTCGCCGCCCGCGCTCGGGAAGGCCGAGCCCAGCTCGGCGTACACGAAGGCCATGAAGATGCCGACCACGGCGGCGGCCAGGAAGGCGTAGAAGGCGCCCGATCCGGCGCCGGTGAGGACGCCCGGCGCGATGACGAACACCGAGGACGCCGGGCTGATCGCGGAAAGCGTGATCAGCAGCATGCCGAGGGTGCGCAACCCGCGGCGCAAGACGGGGGTGGACAACGCTGGCCTCCATCAAGTCGTTGCTCAAGTACGTTGTTTGAATGGAACTCAAATAACCAGCCGGGCGTTCAGCTAAGGCCCTCACGCCCGCTACGTCAAGACTTCTGCGGTCTCGATCCGTTCAGGGGTTGCGTTTTTCGCGATTTGTTCAAAGAATCAAGGCATGGCAAGACCGAGCAAGGCCCCCGAGCGGCGGGCGGAACTGGTGGCCGCGGCGCGGCACACGGTCGTCGAACGCGGCGTGCTGAACCTGAAGCTGCGCGACGTCGCGGACCACGCCGGCATGTCGCCGGGTTCCCTGTTGTACTACTACCCTTCCCTGAGCGACCTGCTCGAAGACGTGCAGCAGGAGGCCGTCGAACGCTTCTGCGTGGCGCGCGAAGCCGCGGTAGCCGCCGAGGCCGACCCGCGGGCCCGGATGCGCGCGATGATCGGCAGCGGCCTGCCGAACGGCAAGAACGACGAGCTGTGCGTGCTGCTGTACGAACTGGGCACCATCGCCCGCCGCGAACCGGCCTACGCCGCGCGGCACATCGCGCTGTACGAACGCCAGGTCCGCGGATACGTCGGCATCCTGGAAGCCGGTGCAGCGAAAGGGATTTTCGACCTGACCGACGACCCGGTCACCATCGCCCGCAACCTCGTCACCCTCGAAGACGGGTACGGACTGCACCTGACCCAAGCAGTGCCGCCGCTCGACCGGTCCGTCGCCGAGGCGGCGGTGCTGGCCTACGCCCGGGTTTCGACCCGCTGCTCCCTGGAGGACCCCGCATGACCCGCGCCCGCGACCTAGGCCTCGCGCTGTCCGGCAAGCCCGGCCCGCACAACGCGATCACTGACATCCCAGGCGTCGAGGTCGGATACACCACGTTGATCGAAGGCGATTCGGTGCGGACCGGGGTCACCGCGATCCTCCCCCGCGGCCGGGACCAGTTCGACGTCCCGTGCTCGGCGGGCACCTTTTCGCTGAACGGCAACGGAGAAATGACCGGCCGCGCCTGGCTCGCCGAAACCGGGTCGCTGACCCTGCCGGTTCTGATCACCAGCACGCACTCGGTCGGACAGTGCCATCGGGGAACGATCGACTGGGTGGTCCGCGAACGCCCGGACGCCGCGGCGGAATGGCTGCTGCCAGTGGTGGCGGAGACGTGGGACGGGTATCTCAACGACGTCAACGCGCCGACCATCCGGACCGAACACGCCGTCGCCGCCATCGACGCGGCTGCTTCCGGGCCGCTCGCCGAGGGTTCGGTAGGCGGCGGCACGGGGATGACCTGCTACGGCTTCAAGGGCGGGACCGGGACTTCGTCGCGGATTGTGGATCACGGGCCGGACAGCTACACCGTGGGTGCCTTGGTACAGGCGAACTTCGGCAGCCGGTCGGAACTTACGGTGGCCGGGACGCCCCTGGGCACGGAGCTCGCCGACGACAACCCGATGGCGGACACCAGCTGGCTCGCTCCCGCTGGTGCCGGTTCGGTGATCGTCGTGATCGGGACGGATGCGCCGCTGCTGCCCGGGCAGTGCACCGCACTGGCTCGACGCGTGCCGCTGGGGCTGGCTCGGACCGGGACTACCGGGTCGCACTTCTCGGGGGATCTGTTCCTGGCGTTCAGCACAGCCAATGCGGGGGCTTTGACCAGCCATTTCCCGCGGCCGGACGACGAGCCTTACGAGAGCATGCGGTTCGTTCCGTGGGGGGCGATCGACCCGTTCTTCGAGGCGGTGGTGCAGGTGGTGGAGGAGGCGGTGCTGAACGCGCTGGTGGCCAACGAGGAGATGGCCGGGAACCGGGGGCATCGGGTTCCGGCGCTTCCGCTGGCGCGCTGGGGTGCCTAGAGCAGGCGCGGCGGGCTCGCCCGGGCGCTGGCTGACCACGCGCCGCGCCCGGGCGAGCCGGAGCTTCGCCGTTAGACCCCGCCCCCGCCGAAAAAAGCCTCGTGAGTGCCTGTCACGGTTCTAACCGGGACGGGCACTCACGAGGCCCAGCTGCCTCACGACTGCTGCCGGATCGCCTTCCGCCGCGGCCGGGCGATGCTGGTGCGCTTCGGCACGTCACAGGTCCCGGCGCTCCGCGTCCCGCATCTTCAAAGCTGGCGTTTCGCCTAATCGCAAGATGCCGATCGCCTGATTGCTGACCTGCGCCCCGTTCGCCACCGAGTGCAGGATGCCGTTGTACACGAGATCCCAGATCCGCCGATCTGATTGCAGCTCCTGCGAGCTGCGGGAAAATCCGCCGTCCTTGCCGTAAAGCCAGAGGTGAAAGGTTGTTCCGCCGTAGGACGCGTCGATCTTGGTCAGGTGGTACAAGTCCAGACAGACTCGTTTCTTTATTCCCCACCTCGAGCGTTCCACCAGAAGCCAGTCGGCGCCCGCCGCGTAGGTCAAATACGTGAACGGGCTTGTCGTCAGGAAGGTGAATACCGCGATGACGACCCAGAGCTGCCAGTACTTGAACGCGCTCAGCCCCAGGCCGCGAACCAGGGAGACACCTGCCACCAGCGCGAGCATTAAAGCCAAGCCGACGACGGCGCTCATGATCTTCCCGCTTCGGCTCTCTCGATGCCAAGCCAGCACAGGCCCCTTGCCAGGCGGGGGCTGCGGCCGGCAGGAGAGGCGCTGCTCGCGCGTCGGGTCGTCGTAACGCGACTGCTGCTTTCCGCCGAAGTAGCTGAGGCCGTGCGGCGGAAATGGTTCACCGGTCTGTGAGTCCGGTCGCGGAGGGAGGCTGGCTGGCCCGCCTGCGCCGCTTGGAGTCGATGCGTCTGTCATGAATGAGACTTCCCGCTTATTTCGGCACGAGCCAGTCGGCGACCGCTTGGCCGCCGATCGCACCTGCGATTCCTCCGGCCGTGCCCACGATGAAAGAACCGAATGGCCCCAGCGGCGAACCGAGGAGGGCACCGGCGCCGGCGCTCGCGAGTGCCGCGCCCGCCGCGCCCCCGACGACCAGTCCGCCGGAGTCCGCTACAGCTTTTCCCCAGGATTGCTCGCCGCTGGCCGCTCCGATCGACTCGTTGACCACAGTCAAGGCACTGCCTACGTAGGGCATCCCTTTGAGGAGCTTCTGCCCGGCCTTCAGGCCAAGGCTCGCATCTTCCGGCAGAAGATGAATGCTGCCTTTTCCGGGATACTTCGCGATCCAATCGCGAACTTGCTCCGGGACTTTCTCGACATACTGCTGAAACTGCCGCGCCCGAGTCTCATACGCGGCCTTGTTGTCCCGAGCCTTGCCAGCCGCCCAAGCGAGATCCTCTTTGTTGACCGCGGTCAGGCTGACGCGGGCACCGTGCGCCCAGTCGTCGAAGAACTGCGCGCTCGCCGCGGAACGCTGGGCGTTGAGCAGCGCTTCCTTGCGCGGGTTTTCGAACGAACTGATGTAGCCGTTGACCCGGGCAATGGTGGTCGTTCCCACCACATACGCATCGATGTCGAGCCGCCCCGACGGCGGCTGGAGGGCGCGCTGGAGCGCCTGGTGCGCGTTGCCTTCGGTGGTCCGGGCAGCGTCGACGATCGCTTTGCACTCGTTGTAAGCAGCGACTTTGCCGTTGTACTGGAAAACGAGGGTGTTGTATTCCTTGATGTCGCCTTGATAGGTGCCGACCGCCCGGGTCGCGCCGCCGGCGGTGCACACCTCGATTGGAGTGCCGGGTTTGTTCGCGGGGATCGGGTCGGGCTCGACGATGAACGGGCCGTCGACCCGCAACCCGCCCGCGTGCGCTTGAGCGAGAGCTTCGTTCATGCGGGCCGTCACCGCGTCCAGTGACGACGCGAACTCGCGGAGGCCGCGTTCGGCGGTCGCGGCCCAGTTCGCCATGTCGTCTGCGGCGACGTCGATGTTGGCTATCGATTCCTGGAACGCCTGGCTCGAAGGCCCGTGCCAGCCAGCCTCTGCACTGCCGCGCGCGGCGCGGACGTTCCCGGCGGCGTGATGTCCTGCCTCGGCGACGGTGCGCAGCCAGTCCGCGGCAGCGACGCAGGTGCCGGATGAGCCGTTCACCGTGGTGTTGAGCGCTTGTCCCATGCTGCCCCTCTCAGCCGTGGACGTGCGTTTCCCTCTGTGTATCAGGATCGTCGGCGTGTTTGTCGTTGAGCTTGAGCTGCCCGGCGTGGGTGTTTTCGATGTCGTCGTAGGCACCGCTGGCGGCGTGCACCTTCTCGGCCGCACCACCGGCCGCGCCAGCGGCACCGACGCCCATCTTCACAAGGTCGTCCAGCACGGTCCCGACAATCGCGGACGATGCGCCCGCGTCGACTCCGCGCACGACGTTCGAGGTGACGCCGTCGAGCGCTTTCTCCGCGTCACGGAGCTGGCCGACGATACCGTTGAGCGTTCCTTCGCTGAAGCTGTAGCCGGTCGTGTCCCCATAGGGCGCGGACATGCCTATTCCCCTCCGATCGCGGGCCGAGACGTCCAGTCGCGCACGGGTGCGGCGTGCCGGGACTCTTCGGCGAGCACGGGATTGAGCAACACCCCGTGCGCTCCCGCCTCGTCCGCGACGGCTTCTAGGTCGTCGCCGTTGATCGCGACCCAGGGTTGATACGGCCCGCATCCGGCAGCCAGCAGCTCCGGCGAGGTGTAGGCCAGCAGCACCGGCCGCCCGTTGCGAGCCGGCTGCAGTTCCAGTTCCACCATCTGCTGGCCAGCCCGGACCGGCCGCGAAGGCACGTAGAGGAAGCCGTCCGATTCGTCCAGCGGCTCGACCGGCTCCAGCGGAGGCTGGTCCCGGCTGTCGATCTCCGGATACCGCGGTACGAGGTCGAGCACAGCATCGAACGCCACGACGCCGATTCCCAGCTCGCGGCACGCTTCGAGCAACCGGTCGCGGGCGACTTGCGCCCAGGGCTGCCCGCTTCCGCAAGCACCCACCAGCCGATCGATCGACGAATAGGCCGCGACCGCGAACTCGTTCCGCGTGGTACGACGGACTTCGAGCCCGCCCGGCTGATCCTCTGCATCCTGGCTGACCAGCACGAACACCAGATCCGGCAACCGTTCCGGCACATCGTCGAGGCGCACTAGCGCCTGGACGACGTTGGACGCGTCGGAGTGACCCGTCATCCCCACCCCCTGCACCACACCACTGTGCGTGTTCGCACCGTCACCGTAGTGGCGACAGGAGGGAATTGTCAGCAGCCGCAGACAGGCATCGCCGAATAGAGGCGCTTGACCAGCGAATATCTGTCTGATGCGCCGCAGGGGTTACCTCGCAAGGGCTACGCGCACACCCCTTGCCCCGAGCCGCCAGGATCGTATATCTTTTGAGATATCTTCCTCTCCCGACGACATCCGGGCAGGTCAACCCCCATGAGTCCCGTATCGAGCACTACCCCGCCGGAGCGGCCGGGCAAGGTCATCGCGCTTCATCTGAACTATCCGTCCCGCGCGAAGCAGCGTGGGAGGACCCCGGCGAAACCCTCCTATTTCGTCAAACCCACGACCTCGGTCAGCGCCTCCGGCACCCCGATCGAACGCCCGGCGGGCACCGAACTTCTCGCCTTCGAGGGCGAGATCGCCCTGATCATCGGCAAGCAGGCACGGCGCGTAAGCCCCGACGACGGCTGGAGTTACGTCGAGAGCGTCACCGCCGCCAACGACTTCGGCGTATACGATCTGCGGCACGCTGACGGCGGTTCCAACCTCCGTTCCAAGGGCGGCGACGGCTTCACCCCGCTCGGCCCGGCCGTCATCCCGGCCGCCGGCATCGATCCCGCGAAGCTTCGCGTCCGTACGTGGGTCAACGGCGAACTCGTCCAGGACGACACCACCGAAGACCTGCTTTTCGACTTCGGCACCCTCGTCGCCGATCTCTCCCAGCTGAGCACCCTCGAACCCGGCGACGTCATCCTCACCGGCACCCCGGCCGGGTCGTCCGTCGTCAAGCCGGGCGACGTCGTCGAGGTCGAGGTGACCCACGGCGACCAGACCACCGGCCGCCTGGTCACGCCGGTCGCCGAAGGCACCACTCCCCTCCCGGATTTCAGCGCCCAGCCCAAAATCGACGACAACCAGCGCGAACAGGCTTACGGCGACCGGGAATCCGCGGGGCTGCCGGCGGAATTCGTTCTCACCGAAGAACTCAAAGCCAAGCTCACCAGCGTCGGCACGGCAACGCTTTCCGCTCAGCTGCGCAAAAACGGCTACAACCACGTCTCCATCGACGGCCTCGGCTCCACCCGTCCGGACACCAAACTCATCGGCCGGGCAAGAACCCTCCGCTACGTCCCCTTCCGCGAAGACCTCTTCAAATCCCACGGCGGCGGCTTCAACGCCCAGAAACGCGCCATCGACAGCCTCAACCCGGGCGACGTCCTGGTGATGGAAGCCCGCGGCGAGAAGGGAACCGGGACTATCGGCGACATCCTTGCCTTGCGCGCCCAGGTTCGCGGCGCAGCGGGAATCGTCACCGACGGCGGCGTTCGCGACCTGGCGGCGGTGGCCGCATTGGACATCCCGACCTACCACTCCGGCCCGCACCCGGCGGTGCTCGGCCGCCGCCACGTTCCTTGGGACGTAGACGGCACCATCGCTTGCGGCGGTGCGACCGTCCAGCCGGGTGACGTGATCGTCGGCGATTCCGATGGCGTCCTGGTGATTCCGCCGCACCTGGTGGAAAAGATCGCCGACGCGGCCATCGAACAGGAGCGCCAGGAAACGTTCATCGCGGAGCAGGTCGCGAACGGCGAAAGCGTCGACGGCCTCTACCCGATGAACGACCACTGGAAGGCCAGGTACGCCCAGTGGCGCCCGTAGCAGGCGAAAGCAAATCCCAGCGCGCGTACCGCTGGATCAAGGACCGGATCGCCGACCGGACCTTCGGTCCCGGCTATCGCTTGGTGCTGGGACAGATCGCCAAGGAACTGGACGTCAGCGTCGTCCCGGTGCGCGAAGCGATCCGTTTGCTCGAAGCCGAAGGACTGGTCACGTTCGAGCGCAATGTCGGCGCGCAAGTGGTGATGGTCGACGAGACCGCTTACGAGCACACCATGCAAACCCTTGCCCTGGTGGAAGGTTTCGCCACCTCGCTTTCCGCACCGAAACTGTCCACTGAGGACATCGCACGGGCGCGCGCGGTCAACGAACAGATGCGGCTGTCGCTGGAAAACTTCGAGCCGCACCGGTTCACCGAACTGAACCAAGAGTTCCATTCAGTCCTTTTCGAACCGTGCCCGAACCCGCACGTGCTCGACCTCGTGCACCGCGGCTGGCACCGGCTGGCGTCGCTGCGCGATTCGACGTTCAGCTTCGTCCCGGGCCGCGCGCACGAATCCGTCAAGGAACACGAACAACTGCTGGTGCTGATCGAGCAGAACGCCGATTCCCTCGAACTCGAACTGGCCGCGCGCAGGCACCGCACCGCCACCCTCGACGCCTACCTCGACCGGCGGGCCGCCCCGCCCGCTTAAGCTACCCGGAAGGACCCCACCCCATGAGGTTCCGCAGTACCCCGAACGCCATCACCGGCTCGATCGCGCCGCTGATGACCCCGTTCACCGCTGACGGCGCGGTCGACCACGAGAGCCTGACCAACCTGGTGAACTGGCAGCTCGCGTCCGGTTCGCACGGCGTCTCGATCGGCGGCTCCACCGGCGAACCCGGCGCGATGACGCTGGCCGAGCGCGCGGAGACGATCCGCACCGTCGCCAAGGCGGTGGACGACAAGGTGCCGTTCATGCCCGGCACCGGGTCGGCGAAGCTCGACGAGACGCTGGAGCTGACCTCCGAGGCGCGCGACGCGGGCATCGACGCGGCGCTGATCATCACGCCGTACTACGCGCGGCCCACCCAGGAAGCGCTTTACCGCTGGTATGCCACGGTCGCGAAGGAATTCCCGGACCTGCCGATCGTCGCCTACAACGTGCCGAGCCGGACGTCAGTCGACCTCGCCCCGGAGACAGTCGCGCGGCTGTTCCGCGATTTCGACAACTTCGTCGGGATCAAGGAGACCACCAAGGACTTCGAGCACTTCTCCCGCGTACTTCACTTGTGCGGCAAGGAATTGCTTGTCTGGTCGGGCATCGAGCTGCTGTGCCTGCCGCTGCTTTCCCTCGGCGGCACCGGTTTCGTGAGCGCCACCGCCAACATCGCCCCGGCCGCCAGCGCCGAGATGTACCGCGCGTGGACCGAGGGCGATTTCGACCGCGCCCGCGAGATCCACTACGGCCTGCACCCGCTGGTCGACCTGCTGTTCGTCGAGACCAACCCGGCGCCCGGCAAATGGGTGCTGGAGCAGCGCGGGCTCATCCGCTCGGGCTTCGTGCGCCCGCCGCTGATCACCCCGACCGAACCGGGCATCGCCCGGATCACCGAACTCATGCGCCAGGGCGAGCAGTACCTCTCGCCCGTCGACGGCTTCACTGTGGAAGGAAAGTGACCATGACCGCGCACTACGTTCCGGAGAACCTGCCGGAGCACATCCGCCACTACATCGGCGGCGCGCCGGCCGACAGCGTCTCGGGCGAGACCTTCGAGGTGCTCGACCCGGTCACGAACAAGCCGTACATGACGGCTTCGGCGGGCAAGGCCGAGGACATCGACCTCGCGGTCGCCGCGGCGAAAGAGGCGTTCGACCACGGCCCGTGGCCGAAGATGCTGCCGCGTCAGCGCGCCCGGATCCTCAACAAGATCGCCGATCTCGTGGAGAGCCGCGACGCCCGGCTGGCCGAACTGGAAACCTTCGACACCGGCCTGCCGATCAAGCAGGCGCTCGGCCAGGCGCAGCGCGCGGCGGAGAACTTCCGCTTCTTCGCCGATCTGATCGTCGCGCAGGCCGACGACACCTACAAGGTGCCCGGCAAGCAGGTCAACTACGTCAACCGCAAGCCGGTCGGCGTCGCCGGGCTGATCACGCCGTGGAACACGCCGTTCATGCTGGAGAGCTGGAAGCTCGCCCCGGCGCTGGCGTCCGGCTGCACCGTGGTGCTCAAGCCCGCCGAGTTCACGCCGCTGTCGGCGAGCCTGTGGGCGGACATCTTCCGCGAGGCCGGCGTGCCGGACGGGGTGTTCAACCTCGTCAACGGCCTCGGCGAGGAAGCGGGCGACGCGCTGGTCAAGCACCCCGACGTCCGGCTGATCTCGTTCACCGGCGAAACCACCACCGGCGAAACGATCTTCCGCAACTGCGCGCCCGGGCTCAAGGGCATGTCGATGGAACTGGGCGGCAAGTCCCCGGCCGTCGTGTTCGCCGACGCGGACTTCGAAGCGGCGCTGGACTCCACGCTGTTCGGCGTCTTCTCGCTCAACGGCGAACGCTGCACCGCGGGCAGCCGGATCCTCGTGGAGCGCCCGATTTACGAGGAGTTCTGCGCCCGTTACGCCGAACGCGCCCGCAACATCGTCGTCGGCGACCCGCACGACCCGGCCACCGAGGTCGGCGCGCTGGTGCACCCGGAGCACTTCGACAAGGTGATGAGCTACGTCGAAATCGGCAAGACGGAAGGGAAACTGCTCGCCGGCGGCGGCCGTCCGGAGGGTCTGGACACCGGGAACTACGTGGCCCCGACGGTGTTCGCCGACGTGAAGCCGGACGCTCGGATCTTCCAGGAAGAGATTTTCGGCCCGGTCGTGGCGATCACCCCGTTCGACACCGACGAGGAAGCGCTGGAGCTGGCCAACAACGTCAAGTACGGCCTGGCCGCCTACGTCTGGACCGCCGACCTGACCCGCGCGCACAATTTCGCGCAGAGCATCGACGCCGGGATGGTCTGGCTGAACTCGCACAACGTACGCGACCTGCGCACGCCGTTCGGCGGGGTCAAGGCGTCCGGCCTCGGCCACGAAGGCGGCTACCGCTCGATCGACTTCTACACCGAACAGCAGGCCGTGCACATCACGCTCGGCGACGTGCACACGGCGCGCTTCGGAGCCGGGAAGGACAAGGCATGACCACGACCCCACCGGACGTCATCCGCTGCGCCTACGCCGAACTCGTCGTCAGCGACCTGAAAGCGTCGCGAGAGTTCTATGTGGACGTGCTCGGGCTCGTCGTGACATACGAGGACGACCAGGCGATATACCTGCGCGCGTTTGAGGAATACCTGCACCACTCGCTGATCCTCCGCCAGGGCGCGGAACCCGCACTGGCCGTGCTCGCGTACCGCGTGCGCAGCGAAAGCGAACTCGACGTCGCCGAGGCGTACTACCGGGAACTCGGCGTCGAGGTGCGCCGGGTTCCGGCAGGCACGACGCGCGGCATCGGCGAAGCGGTGCGCGTGCTCGACCCGCTCGGTTTCCCGATCGAGTTCTTCTACGAGGCCGAACACGTCGAGCGGTTCACCCAGCGCTACGACGTGCACGGCGCGGGCGCGCTGTCGCGGCTGGACCACTTCAACGTGAACACGCCGGACGTCCCGGCCGCGCGGAAGTACTACGAGGGCCTCGGCTTCCGGGTGTCGGAAGACATCGTGGACGACGAGGGCACCGTGTACGCGGCGTGGATGTTCCGCAAACCGACCGTGCACGACGTCGCGCTCACCGGCGGCGCGGGCCCCCGCCTGCACCACATCGCGTTCGCGACCCACGAACGGCACCAGATCCTGCACATCTGCGACCACCTCGGCGCGGTGCGGAAATCGGACCGGATCGAGCGCGGCCCTGGCCGCCACGGCGTGTCGAACGCGTTCTATTTGTACGTGCGTGACCCGGACGGGCACCGGATCGAGATCTACACGCACGACTATTACACCGGCGACCCGGACAACCCGGTGATCAGCTGGGACGTGCACGACAACCAGCGCCGCGACTGGTGGGGCAATCCGGTGGTGCCGAGCTGGTACACCGAGGCCTCGCGGGTGCTCGACCTCGACGGCAAGCTCCAGCCGGTCGAAGAGCGCACCGAAACGAAGGAAATGGACGTGACCATCGGCGCGGACGGGTTCTCCTACACCCGCGCCGGCGACACCGCCCAGGGTTTCAAACTGGGCGAACAGGTCTAAGGTGCGTCCCGTCCGTGAAGGGCTCCTTGCGGGACGCTGATTCCCTCAAGGAGCCCTTCACGGACACGCAGCGGTACCGGCACTTCGACGGAGAGGTGACATGATGACGGCTATCTTGCAGACGCCGACCACGGTCGCGCAGGACTTCACTGAGTTCCGGTCCGCTGTCCTGCGATCGTTCGTGCCGCTGCAGGTGAGCACCGAGCACCGGGACCGGTTCCACGGCAGGCTCCGCACGCACGAGGCGGGCGAGATCGCGCTCACCGAGATCACCGCATCGCCGCACGCGGTGGAGCGCACGCCGGAACTCATCGCCCGCGCCGACCGGCCGTGCTACAAGCTGAGCGTGATGCTGGCCGGCACCGGCATCCTCACCCAGGACGGCCGCGAGGCGGTGCTGCGGCCCGGCGACGTCGCGCTGTACGACACGAACCGGCCGTATTCGCTCGTGTTCGAGGAGAATTTCCGGACGCTGGTGCTGATGTTCCCGCAGCAGCAGGTTGACCTGCCACGCGACCTGGTTGGTCAGCTCACGGCGGTGCGGATGTCCGGGCGCGAGGGCGTCGGCAACGTCGTGGTGCCGTTCCTGGCGCAGCTGGGCGGGAATCTGGACGTGCTGACGAGCCCGGTGGGCGTGCGGCTGGCGCACAACGCGGTCGATCTGCTCACCACGATGCTGGCCACCGAACTCGACCTCGACCGCACGGCCGCCGACCCGCACCACGACCTGATGCGGCGGATCCGCAGCTACATCGACGCGAATCTGTCGCGTTCCGACCTCGGCCCTGCCCAGATCGCCGCGGAGCACTACATCTCCACGCGGCATCTGCACGGGCTGTTCCAGGAGCAGGGCACGACCGTGGCGGGCTGGATCCGGCAGCGGCGGCTGGAACACTGCCGTCGAGACCTCCGGGATCCGCTGCTGGCGGCGCGTCCGGTCGCGGCGATCGCAGCGCGCTGGGGATTTGTCGACGCGGCCCATTTCTCGCGGGTGTTCCGGGCCGCGTTCGCGCAGTCGCCGAGCGAACTGCGCGCCCGCGGCTGACCCCTTTCCAAGACCCGTACGGCGCTCCCGGTCACCGGGGGCGCCGTTGTCGTTTCGGGGCGAAGCCGCTGGTATTGACCGCGAGCGTCCGGCAGTTGCCCGCCAGCGCATGAACGTTCGCTCCCGGGACGGGGCGCGGCGAGCATGATGGGCATGTCCGACCCTTCCCCTGACGAATGGCGCACCTACGACGAGTTCGCCGCCGGGATCGACACCTACCGGCTGCCCAACGCCGACCTCTCCGGGCGGGAACTCACCGTCACGCTCGACGACGGAACGAAGCTCGAACTGCGGTTCCTCGACGGCGAACGGCTTACCTGCAACGGCGTCGAGGATCCCTACGACGCGGTCGCCGTGCGTCCCGACGTCTTCTTCGTGAACCTGCCGCTGACGAGCGTCGAGGGCGAAGCCCTCACGGTCGTCTACTCGACCACCACGCACCGCGCGCTCACCGTGCGGTCGGTGATCGGCGACGAGGACATCGAAGGCACGCCGCGGGTTTCGCAGACCTTCCACGCCGGAACCACCGACGGCGGCGAACCGACCGGCGACGTGCCCGGTCCGTCGCGGGACCTCATCGGCAAACGCAACGTCTACCGCTACAGCCCGAATCATCTGTACGAGCACGTCTATCTCTCCTCGGAACGCTACTGCTGGCAGTGCGTCGAGGGCGTGCAACGCGGGCACGGCGACGTGGACCTGTCGACCGTCTGGAAGTTCGCCGACGGCCTGTACCTGTTCTGCTTCCGCGAGTTCCGGATCGCAGTGGCCAGCGTGTGGCTGCACGATCTCGGCTACGACCTGCGCACCACCGGCGTTTTCCTCGGCATCACCGGCGACGGCCGGTCCGAGCATTCCCGCGCGGGCGGGCACATCTACCCGCTCGGTTCGATCAGCTACCCCGACGTCCAGCCTGTCTAAGGAGTTCTCCTGTGTCCAATTTGGACGTGATCACCGCGCACTACGAGGCCAGCGACCGCGGCGACCTCGACGGCATGCTCGCCCCGATCGGCCCCGAAACCACCTGGACCGAGGCCGCCGGATTCCCGTACGCGGGCACCTACACCGGCCCGGACGAGGTGCGGCGCAACGTTTTCGAGGCGATCGCCCGCGACTGGGACGGCTACAAGTTCACCCTGTCCGCCTTGCTGGACGCCGGCGATTCGATCGTCGGGCTCGGCACCTACACCGGCACGAACCGCAAGTCCGGCAAGGCTTTCACCGCACGGGTCGCGCACGTGTGGAAGTTCGACGGCGACAAGGTCGCGAGCTTCGAGCAGATCGTGGATTCCGCACCGGTCGCCGCGGCGACCGACTGAGTCTTCCGCGAAACGGCGGTGCCGGTCCTTCCCCCGGCACCGCCCCCGTTCTCTCTCCCCTTCCCCTCTGGTCACTGTGGACCGGAAAGCCGAGCCATGATGAGAAAGTTCCTGCCCGCGCTCGCCTCGGCCGTGCTCGTCACGCTGGTCGCGGCGGGCTGCGCGGGCACCGCCGATCCGAACGGACCGATCGTGGTCGGCTCGGTCAACGCGCTGAGCGGACCCGCCACCTTCCCCGAATCGTCCCAGGCCGCCAAGGCCGTCTTCGACGCGGCGAACGCGGCGGGCGGCGTGCACGGGCGCAAGATCGAATACCATGCCATCGACGACAAGGGCGATCCCGCCGCCGCGGCGGCCGCGGCCCGCGAAATCGTCGGCGGCGACCAGGCGGTGGCGCTGGTCGGTTCGTCCAGCCTCATCGAATGCCAGATCAACGCCAAGTACTACCAGCAGGAGAAGGTGCTTTCCATCTCCGGCATCGGCGTCGACCCGTCGTGCTTCACCAGCCCGAACATCGGGCCCGCCAACGTCGGGCCGTTCCACGACATGACGCTGACCCTGTTGTACGGCTCCGAAGTGCTGCACCTGCAGGACATGTGCGCGCTGCTGGAAATCGCCGGGAACACGCTGCCCTACTATCGCGCGGCCATCGACGAATGGTCGAAAATCACCGGCAAGAAACTGAAGTACGTCGACGCGACCGTGCCGTACAACGGTTCCGACTACACGCCGTACATCGTCAAGGCCCGCGCCGCCGGGTGCAAAGCCGTGACGGTCAACCCGGTCGAACCCGACTCGATCGGCCAGCTGAAAGCCGCGCAGGCACAGGGCTGGCACGACGTGACCTGGCTGCTGCTCACGAGTGTCTACAGTGAACAGTACGCGAAGGCGGTTTCGGACGCCGGTGCCGGCGTTTACGTCCCCGCCGAGTTCTACCCGTTCACCGACCCGGCGAGCCCGCGCACCAAGGAGTGGCGGGATCTCATGACCCGCAACAACATTCCGCTCACCTCGTTCAGCCAGGGCGGGTACCTCGCGGCGAAATACTTCCTGCAGGTGCTCAACGGCATGCCGGGCGAAATCACCCGGGAGTCGGTGACGAAGGCGCTGCGCGAGATGAAGCCGATCTCCGATCCGATGGTCGGCACGCCGTACGTGTTCGGCCCCGGGCAGACGCACCACGACAACATCGCGGGCTGGCCGGTGAAGCTCGCGACGGGCACGAACCGGTGGCAGATCGCCGGTACCGACTGGCTGCGGATCCCGCGGCGCTAGCCCCCACTCGGGAAAGAGGAGACTGCAATGGTGCAGGGAGCGCTGGCCGGGCTGGCTGCCGGCGGGTTGTACGCGGTGCTGGCGGTGTGCCTGACGCTGATGTCGCGGCTGGTCCGGGTCGTCAACTTCGCCCAGGCGGCCACGGGCATGTTCGGCAGTTACGTCGGGGTGGCCCTGTCCGTCCACGGCGGACTGCCGGAATGGCTGGCAGTGGTGCTCGGCGTGCTGCTGGGCGGGGTGCTGAGCGTGCTGATCGGCTGGGTCGTCTCGACCTGGCTGGCCGAAGCGGGCACCGGCACCCGCTCGGCGGTGACCGTCGCGGTGCTGCTGCTGTTGATCTCGTTGTCGTTCATCCTGTTCGGCAACAAACCGCAGCCGTTCCAGGCGTTGCTGGCCGGTCCGGCCTTCACTGCCGGCGGCGTGGTGATCAGCCAGGTGACCGTCGTGACCGTCGCGCTCGCGGTGGTGATCGCCTTCGCCGCGCGGTTGATCCTGACAAAGACGCCCGTTGGCATCTCACTGCGTGCTTTGTCGGAACGCCCGACGACAGCTGAGCTGTTAGGCATCCCCGCGAAACGTCTCAGTGCCGCCGTGTGGGGCGCCACCGGCCTGATCAGCACCGTCATCATCGTGATCGTCGCCCCGTCCCAGTCGAACGACGCCACCTCGCTGTCCATGCTGGTCGTGCCCGCCGCTGCGGCGGCCCTGCTCGGCGGGTTCCGCCGGCTGGACCTCGCCGTCGCCGGCGGGCTGGTCCTCGGCATGCTCCAGGGCGCGCTCGCGCAGGTCGACCAGCTTTCGGTAGTGCGGAATTTCGTCCCGTTCCTGGCCATCGTCGGCCTGCTCGTGTGGTCTCAGCGCAAGGAGGTGTGGGATGCAGCTCGCTGACCGGGCCGCAGTGTCCCGCTTCGGAACCCCACTGGTCGTCGCGGTGGTCGCGGTACTGGCCGGAATCGGCCTGACCGTCGGCCTCAACGGCTACTTCGCCTACCTCGGCGTGAGCGTCGTAATCGCCGCCATCGCCCTGCTCGGCCTCGGCGTCGTCACCGGAAGCGCGGGCATGATCTCCTTGTGCCAGCTGACTTTCGGCGCGATCGGCGCTTGGGTCGTCTCCGCGCTGAACGTCGCACATGCTCCCGGCGGCTTCCTTTTCTGGCTGCTGCTGGGCGGTCTCGCGGCAGGCGTCGTCGGTGTCCTCATTGGACTCCCCGCGCTGCGCCTGCGTGGCATCAACCTGGCCGTGGTCACCCTCGGGCTGGCAGCGGCCGCCGACGTAACCCTGGTGGAAATCCAGTTCCCCGGCACCACCGAAGGCGTTTCGGTGGACCGGCCGTCCTTGGTCGCCGACGACAACGCCTACTTCCTGCTCTGCGTCATCGTCCTGATCGTCTGCGCCTTGGTCGTGCACTTCCTGCGCCGAGGCCCGTGGGGCAGCAGCTGGGCTGCGGTGGCGTTCTCCGAACGCGGCACCGCCGCGGCAGGAGCCAGCGTCCGCACCGCGAAACTCTCGGCCTTCGCAGTCAGCGCCACTCTGGGCGGCATCAGCGGCGGTTTGCTTACCGCACAGGTCGGTTTCGCTTTCCCGACCAGCTTCGCCCCGCTTCAGTCGCTGGCGTTGTACGTGCTGGCGATCATGTCCGGTGCGCACCTGATTGACATGGCAGTCTTCGGTGCTGTCCTGTGGGTCGCGGTACCGGAGCTGCTGAAGCGATGGGGAGTCCCGCAGGACTGGGGTTACGTGATCTTCGGCCTGCTGGGCATCCAAGCCTTGGCCGGGCGCGGCAACCTGGGCACCGCGATCCGCGAACTGTGGCGTCGCCGTTCGCGGGCCAGCGCCGGAGTCCAGATCACCGCGCTGGACGAGGAACCTCCGCGCTTGCCGCCGGGCGAACCGGTACTGGTCGTCCGCGGCCTGAGCGTCACTTTCGGACAGGTGAAAGCACTGTCCGGAGTGGACTTGGCCGTCCCGAAGGGCGGAGTGCTCGGCGTCATCGGCCCGAACGGCGCGGGAAAGTCCACTTTGGTCGACGCCATCAGCGGTTTCCTGCCGCAAGCCGAAGGATCCGTGGAACTGGCCGACCGCCCCCTCACCGGAAACCCGACGCAACGAGCCCGTTCCGGTCTGCGCCGGACGTTCCAGCAGGACCGGGTCCCCGCGGGCCTGACTATCGAGGCCTACGTCCGCTTCGTGGCCCGGCGACGGCCGCCCGCCGCGGAAGTCGCCGCCGCGCTGGAGTTCTTCGGCTGCCCGCCGGCGTCGACCCCGCTGGACCGGGTCGACGTGGGCGCGCGCCGCCTGGTCGAAGTCGTCGGCCACCTCATGGCGAAGCCCCAGGTGCTGCTCCTGGACGAGCCGGCGGCGGGCCTGCCGCACGAGGAACACGTGGCCTTCGGCGAACGCCTGCGGCAAGTCCCGGCCAGATTCGGCGTCTCGGTGCTGATCATCGAACACGACCTGGACCTGGTCCGGTCGGTCTGCGACACGCTGACTGTGCTCGACTTCGGCGAGGTGCTGGCGAGCGGCCCGCAGGCGGAGGTACTGGCCGATCCGGCGGTTCTGAAGGCCTACCTGGGCGAAACGGAGATGCTGTGAGCACGCTGCGAATCGAGAACCTGACCGTCACGCGCGGCGCCGGCCCCGTGATCGCCGACGTCGGCCTGACGCTGGAGGCTGGCAAGATCACCGCGCTGGTGGGCCCCAACGGCGCGGGAAAGACCAGTCTGCTGGAGGCGTTGTCCGGCGTGATCCCGGCGGCGGCCGGGACCATCCACGTTGGACACACGGACGTCACCAAACACTCGCGTGTGGCCAGGGCGAGACTGGGACTGGCTCACGTAGAACAAGGCCGCGCGGTCTTCGCCGGCCTGACCGTGCTGGAAAACCTGCGCCTGACCGCCAAAACTCCCGCCGGGGTGGACGAAGTCCTCGCCCTTTTCCCAGAACTGGAGAAACGCAAGAACTCCCCCGCCGCGCTGCTGTCCGGCGGCGAGCAGCAGATGGTGGTCCTTGGCCGGGCTTTCGCCGCGAAACCGAAGTTCCTGCTCATCGACGAGATGTCCCTTGGCCTCGCTCCCGCCGTTTTCACCAGGCTTCTCCCGGCGGTGACCGAGTTCGCCGACGCGGGCGCGGCGATCCTCCTGGTGGAGCAATTCACCCACCTGGCGCTGAAAGTCGCACAGGAAGCCCTGGTCGTTTCTTCCGGAAAGGTCACCTACGCCGGGGAATCGCAGCCCCTGCTGGACAACCCGGACACCTTGCACCAGGCATACCTGGGCACCAACTGAATCGGCGGGTGGGCGTCCGCGGCGGGACGCCCACCCCCTTCGGAATTCAGCCTTTCCGGATGGTCATCTTGGCGATCCGGTCGCCGTCGACGTCGAAGACGAACTTCGACCGGCCGTTGGCGTGGTTGCTCCGCCAGTCCCCGACGACGGTGACGGCGTCGCCGGAGACAGTGCTTTCCTCCGGCGTCAGGACGCCGTGCGCGCCGATGAACTCGACGTCGCTCCATTTCTTGATCTCAGCGCGCCCGGTGAATAACCGGCCCCAGTCGTCCACGACCCCGGATTCGGCGAACGCGTCCAGGAACGCGGCCTCGTCGTGCCTGTTCACGGCGGCGACGAAGGACGACACCGGTTCGGGAATTTCCACTTCTGACATAGAGGATTCCTTGCTGTCGCAGCGAAAAATCAGCGCGTAGTGTAGCCGCCGTTGGCGAAAATCGTCTGCCCGGTGATCCACCAGCCCGACGTCGCCAGGAACGTCACGATCGGGGCGATGTCCTCGATCTTGGTCAGCTGCCCGCCCATCGCCTGCGACTTGTGGAATTCCACGCGCTCCGGGGTTTCCTGGCCGTAGAAGAACGGCGTGTCCATCGGGCCGGGCCCGACCGCGGTGACCGAGATCCCGCGCGAGGCGAATTCCTTGGCCGCGGCCCGGGTGAAGTGCTCCACCGGGCTCTTCCCGCCCGCGTAGGTCGAGTACCCGTCGGTGAACGCCGCGAGCAGGCTGGTCACGATCGTGATGATCTTGCCGCCGTCGGCGACGTTCCGGCCCGCCTCCTTGATGAAGAAGTACGCCGCCTTCGAGTTGATGTCGAACATCGAGTCGTATTCGTCTTCGGCGGTCTCGACGATCGGCTTGCGGAGCACCTTGCCCACCGTGTTCACCGCGACGTCGATCTTCCCGAGCGCGGCTTCCGCGTCCGCGAACAGCTTCTCCACGTTCGCCGGGACGGTGAGATCGCCGGTCAGGAGGACACCCTTGCCGCCCGCCGCCTCGACCGCGGCGAGCGTTTCCTCCGCCTGCGGCCTGGTCGACTCGGAGTTGTAGTGGATCGCCACGTTCGCGCCGGCCTCGGCGGCCTGCCTGCTGACGAGCCCGCCCAGGTTCTTCGCCCCAGCGGCGACGAGGACGTTCTTGCCCTTGAGGGTGCGGTCGGTCATGAGTACCCCTCCATCTCTTTATCACTGATATGCGTCACTGTATCACTGCGATAGCGACTACTGTAGCGGTGTGACACAGATGGCGAACGCGGATACCCGGACCCGGCTGCTGGACGCCGCGGCCAAACAGGTCGCCGCGACCCCGGGCGAGGACATTTCGCTGCGCGCGATCTGTGCCGAAGCCGGGGTGAAAATGCCGACGCTGTACCACTTCTTCGGCAGCAAACAGGGCCTGCTCGACGCGGTCGTCGAGCGCGGTTTCGACCTGTACCTCGCGGAAAAAGGCGCGCACGAGCCGTCCGGCGACCCGATCCAGGACCTGCGCGACGGCTGGGACGCGCACGTCGCCTTCGGGATCGCGAACCCCGGCTTCTACACGCTCATGTACGGCCAGGTCCATCCCGGGCACGCGCCCGCGGCGCAGGAGCGGCCCAGCGCGATGCTGCGCGCCCTGACCAAGGCTGCCGCCGACCAGGGACGGCTGACGGTCCCGCCGGACCAGGCGGCCGCGCACATCCTGGTGGCCAACATCGGGGTCACGCTGCGCCAGATCATCCTCGCCGAGGAGGACCGGCCGCTGTCGGTGGCGGTGCGGGAAGGCGCGATCGCCGCGATCACCGGCACCGCGGCCAGCGGCGACCGGCACTCCGAGATCCACCGCGTGCTGGAACACGCCGCCGCGCATCCGGAAATCCTGGGCGCGGCGGAAACGCAGCTGCTGACCACCTGGCTGCGAAAGCTGGCTGAATCAAGCTGATCCGACGGCCGGACGGTCGATCCGGCCGGGCATCGGGTCTCCTTCGGGCGAGTCCGCGGCGAAGACCGGCGTCGTCCCCGCCATGCTGAGGTATCCGTTGAGACTGCGCCTGATCGCGAATCCGTATCCGTCGGAAGTTCTCGCGTAACCGGCGGAAACCGGCGGCTTCGCGCGGAACTCCGTCGCCCAGCCCTGGTCGCGCCACGACCGCATCGTCAGGTCGAGGTACTGATCGGACGTCTCGGCGGTGGCCCCGAGCACCCAGTAGGCGATGTCGAAGAATCGCCGGGTTTCGTCGCGGCCGTAGTCGTCGGACAGGGTCACCCCGTGGTGGAAGACCGCTTTGGGCAGGTCCGGATGCCGCAGCACCAGGGCCGATCCGGACGGCAGCGCCCGAAGGGTTTCGGTGAAGTACCCCAGCAATCGCGCGCGGACCGCGGCCTGAGTCGTCGCTGTCACGTCGCCTGCCCGGCCGCACGGAGGACTTCGGCGGCGGCGTCGCGCACGTCGTCCAAAACTCCGGTGGCCCACTGCTGGGTCTCGGCGTCCTTGAACTCGCCGCCCATCACGCCGGTGAGCACGGTGGCGGCCCGCGCCATCGCGGCGGCCAGCGTGCCGGCGGCGTCGGCCACCTTCTCGACCCAGTCGTCACCGTAGGAGTCGGACACGATCGCGACCGGCACCCGCTCGACGTTGTAGAAGGTCGTGCTGGCCTCGCGTGCCGCGGCCAGAATCGCGAACACCCGGTCGGCGAGCGCCTCGCGGGCGCGCGCGACCGGGTGTCGCGGGTAGGTCATGGCCTCGTGGCCGAGCAGGACTTCCACTTCCCGGGCGATCGCGACGGCCTTGTCCGCGAACCGCTGATTGACCGTCGCGGTCTTCGCCGCCCAGTCCCCCTCGAACGTCATCCCGCCATTGTGGGGCTACATCCCGGCCCGCTCAAAGGCCAATGTGGGCAAGTCGACCGCGTGCGCCCCGCCGTCGGCCACCAGCACCGCACCGGTGATGTACGAGGACTCCGAAGACCCGAGGAACCGGACGATAGAAGCGATTTCCTCCGGCTCGGCAGGACGCCGCAGCGGAACCTCGGCGGTCACCCGCCGGTACCCCTCGTCGTGTCCGCCGTCGAATCCGGCCGCCTCCGCGAACTGCTCCATCTCCCCGTCCGCCATCGGCGTCCGGACCCAGCCCGGGCACACGGCGTTGGCCCGGACCCCGCGCGGCCCGTAATCCCGGGCGATGGACCGGGTCAGCCCGATCAACGCGTGCTTGGCCACGGTGTACCCGGCGACATTGGGCCCGGCGAACAACCCGGCCAGCGAGGAAACGATCACCACCTGCCCGCCGCTCTCCACGAGCGAGGGCAGCGCGGCCCGGCAGAACACGAACGCACTGGACAAATTGGACCGGAGCGCGATCTCCCACTCCTCGTCGCCGGTGTCGACCACCGACGACAGCCCGTGCCCGCCCGCGTTGGCGACGATCACGTCCAGCCGGCCGTACTTCCCGAGAATCTCCGCGATCGCCGCCTCCGCGTCCTCCCGGACGCTGGCGTCGCAAGCGATCACGTGCGCCCCGGTCTCCGCCGCGACCTTCTCCAGCGGCTCCCGCCGCCGGCCCAGAACCACGACCTGCGCGCCTTCGCCGGCGTACCGCCGAGCAACCGCAGCCCCAATGCCCGTCCCCCCGCCGGTAATCGCCACGACCCGCGTGTCTGCCATCGTCATTCCTTCCCTTTCAAGCAGGAAACCCAGACCGAGCCGAAACGCCGAAGTCGGCGAGCAGGGCCTGTCCGTTCACCGTCCGCGCCCGCGCGGAAGCCAGATACAGCACTTGCTGGGCGACCTCTTCGGCCGCCTGCACCGGGAATCCCGGTTCGTCCAGGAGATCGCCCAGATCTCCCCGCGCCATCGGCGTGTCCACCACCGACGGGCATACGCAATTGACCCGGACGCCGTCGAACTCGACCGACAACGCCCGTGTCAACGACACCACCGCGCCCTTCGACGCGCAGTAAGGCACCATCCCCGGCGCGCACACGAAGGCCGAATCGCTGGCCAGGAAAACGATCGAACTCCCGTCTCCCAGCCACGGCCGCGCGTGCTTCGCGACGAGGAACTGCCCGAGCACGTTCACTGCCAGCACCGCCGTGAAGTCCTCGGCGCTGGTCTCCGCGAGCGGCCGTCCGACCGGGCCTGATATCCCAGCGCAGCCGACTACCACGTCAATCCCGCCGAACGACTCCGCCACGAGCTGCACCGCCGCGGCGACCTGTCCCTCGTCGGTGATGTCCGCCCGCGCCGCGACGACGTCCCCCGGCAGCGACGGCGGCCGGACCCGGTCCACCACCCCGACCCGCGCGCCCTCCTCCAGGAACGCCCGCGCGCAGGCCAGCCCGATCCCGGACGCGGCACCGGTGATCAGCACGGCCTTGCCGGAAAGCTCGAGTCGCATTCCGCAATCCTGCAGCAACCGCCCCGCCGGGGATTGGCAGCGAGTGCATCCTTGTTGTCAGCGACCGCACGACCCCCGGATCCCGGCTACCGCTGCCCCGGGGCAGGCGCGAACACTGCGGCGAGGAGCGCGAAGGGACACCATGAGCAACGCACACCGCCACCCCCTCGACCCGCTGACCGCCGACGAGCTCGCCGCCGGCCGGGCAATGCTGGAGACACACGGGCTGGTCACCGAGACGACCCGGTTTCCGCAGGTCCTCCCGGTGGAGCCGGACAAGGCCGCCGTACTGGCCGGCGAACCGGCCGACCGCCGGATCCAGTACACCCTGCTCGACACCGCGACCGGCGAATCCGCCGACGCGGTCGTCTCGGTGACCGGCGGGGAGCTGGTCAGCCACGAGAAGTGCGCCGAGGGCCAGCCCCCGTACCTTTTCGAGGAGTACGACCTGGCCGAGGCCATCACGAAGGCGTCGCCGGAATGGCAGGCGGCGATGCGCCGCCGCGGCCTCGGCGACCGCATCGAGCACGCGTTCT
This sequence comes from Amycolatopsis sp. NPDC054798, assembly GCF_053611505.1. Taxonomy (NCBI): domain Bacteria; kingdom Bacillati; phylum Actinomycetota; class Actinomycetes; order Pseudonocardiales; family Pseudonocardiaceae; genus Amycolatopsis; species Amycolatopsis sp. NPDC054798. Next base: position 108,071 of record NZ_JBSHAM010000015.1, read on the forward strand.
GCGCCCCGCTCGCCCCCGGCTATTTCGGCCGTGAGGACGAGACCGGCCGGGTCATCCGGTCGCTCACCTTCCTGCGCGAGGACGAGACCGACAATCCCTGGTCACACCCGGTCGAGGGCCTGGTCGCGCACCTCAACCTCACCGAGCAGCGCGTCATCCGGGTCGAGGACGAGGGCGACGCTCCGGTCCCGGCGGACTCCGGCCGCTACGGCCACCACACCGCGCGGACCACGCTCAAGCCGATCGAGATCACCCAGCCGGAGGGCCCGAGCTTCGAGGTCGACGGTTCGCTGGTGACCTGGGAGGGCTGGCAGCTGCGCGTCGGGTTCAACGCGCGCGAGGGCCTGACCCTGCACCAGCTGACCTTCCAGGACCGTTCGGTGCTGTATCGCGCCTCGGTGCCTGAGATGGTTGTTCCCTACGGTGATACGTCAATCGGCCGGTTCTGGATCAGCTACTTCGACGCCGGCGAATACCTGCTGGGCAAGAACGGCAACAGCCTGCGTCTCGGCTGCGACTGCCTCGGCGTGATCCACTACTTCGACGCCTTCCTCGCCGACGACCACGGCCAGCCGGTGCGCGTGCCGAACGCGATCTGCATGCACGAGGAGGACTACGGGATCCTCTGGAAGCACACCGATCTCGACGGGAAGGCCGAGGTCCGCCGTTCGCGCAGGCTGGTGATCTCGTCGATCTCCACCATCGGCAATTACGACTACGGCTTCTTCTGGTATCTCTACCTCGACGGCACCATCGAATGCGAGGCCAAGGCGACCGGCATCGTCTTCTCCGGCGCCGCGGAACCCGGGTCCGCGCAGCCGCACGCGTCCGAGATCGCGCCCGGCCTGTTCGCTCCGGTGCACCAGCACCTGTTCTGCGCCCGGCTCGACTTCGCGGTCGACGGCCAGCGCAACTCGGTGTACGAAGTGGACGCGGTCGGCATCCCGATCGGCGACGAGAACCCGTATGGCAACGCCTTCACCTGGAAGGCCACGGAACTGCGCACCGAACAGGAAGCCAAACGGCACGCGAATCCGGCGGCCGCGCGGGTGTGGGAGGTCCGCAGCACCGAGCACACCAACCGGCTCGGCGCGCCGACCGCCTATCAGCTCGTGCCGCGCCCCTCGGCGACTCTGCTGGCGCAACCGGAATCGTCGGTTTATCAGCGCGCGACGTTCGCCACGAACCACCTGTGGGTCACGCCGTACGCGCCCGGCGAACGCTTCCCCGCGGGCGAGCGTCCCAACGCGCACCCGGGCGGGGCCGGCCTGCCCGCGTGGACGGCGGCCGACCGCTCCGTCAGCGACACCGACGTCGTGCTGTGGCACGTCTTCGGCCCCACGCACGTCCCGCGTCCGGAGGACTGGCCGGTCATGCCGGTCGACTACTCCGGATTCATGATGCGCCCCTACGGGTTCTGCGACCGGAACCCGGCACTCGACCTGCCCTCGGCCGCCCACGGCCACTGTGAACACTGACGATGAACGACCACTGACGATGAACGCTGAGGAAGGCCCCATGCCCGCGACCAATCTGTCCGACACCTCCACCTGGCTCCCGCTCGACGGTCTCGCTCCCGGCTTCGACGCCAACAAAGCGGCCACTGTGGACGATCTCGACAACCAGTCGTTCACTTTGGACTGTGCCGACGGCGGCACGTTCTCGATCAGCTTCTCCGGCAGCCGCGCCTCGTGGAACGAGGACGGCACCTCCGGCGAGACCGCTTCCGAGACGTTCCTCGTGGATGCCGGACTGTTCTATGTGCAGTTCCACCCCGGCGAGGAAACCTCGTTCAGCCTGCTGCTGGATGTGCGCCAGGGCCGCGCGCTCGTCGTCACGAGCACGATCGGCGACGGGCTTCCCCGGGTGACGCAACGGTTCCGCCCGGCGACCATCCAGGGCCGCGAGGCGCACGGCGAGGAAATCGCGCCCAGCACGGCGCTGATCGGCCGCCGCGTGCAGTGGGTCTACAGCGAAGAGCACGCGTACGAGCACGTTTACCTCACCCCGCACTGGTACACCTGGCAGTGCCTGTCCGGTCCGGAGCGCGGGCTCGCCGACACTGACGAGAACTCCGTCTACCAGATCCGGCCCGGCATTTACGTGTTCACCTGGCGGGAGAAGGTCATCCCGTGCGCGTCGGTGACCGTGGCCGACCACCGGAACGTGCGCGAACTGCGGTCGCACGGATCGCTGTTCGGTCTGGGCGAGGACGGCAAGACGCCGACACACTTCACCTTCGGCGCGTACGGCCGGCTGCTCAGCAACACTGTTTATTCGCCGGACTACGACCCCGCTGGACAGTGACCCGTGGCGCCTGAACTGCTCCTCACCAACGCCACTGTGTACACAGTGGACGAAGACCGGCCGTGGGCGACCTCGCTCGCGGTGGAGAACGGCCGGGTGACGACCGCCGCGGCCGGTCCGGGCACCGAGGTCGTCGATCTCGGAGGCGCGTTCGTGCTCCCGGGTTTCGTGGACGTGCACAGCCACCACGCTCTCGCCGGGCGGGAATTGTTCGAGCTGCGCCTGGAAAGCGGCTCCGGGATCGAAGAAATCCTCGCCGCCGTGCGCGAATGGTCGGCGAAGCTCGGTCCGGACGAGTGGGTCGTCGGCGGGGCTTGGCCGTCCACTTTGGCTCCTGAACTCGGTCGCGAATCGGTGCGCCGCGCGCTGGACGAAGCGGCGGGCGGGCGTCCGGTCGTGCTGATCGAGGACAGCAGGCACAACCGGTGGGCGAGCAGCCGGGCGCTGGAACTGGCCGGGATCACCGAGTCCACTCCGGACCCGACAGGCGGGACGATCCACCGCGACCTCGACAGCGGCGCGCCGACCGGACTGCTCATCGAGTCCGCGGGTTTGGCGGTGGAGCGGGCGATGCGGGACACGCGCACGCTCACCGCCGAGCAGCACGCCGAAGCGTCGCGGCGGGCCATCGAAATCCTGCACTCGTACGGGATTACCGCGTTCCAGGACGCCGGGGCCACGCTGGACATCCTCGCCGCGCTGAAGACGCTGGACGACGCTGGCGAACTGGCGGCGTGGGTAGTGTCGTCGATGCTGGTGAACGATCCGATCTTCGGCGCGGACCCGATCGGCGAGCCGCTGCTCGATCGCGCCGCAGCGTATCGCAGCGAGCACCACCGCCCGGACTTCGTGAAGATCTTCCTCGACGGCACCCCGCCCGCGCACACCGCGGCGTTCCTGGAGCCGTACCTGCACCACGAGTGCTTCTGCGGCGACACCACGATGCCGCCGGAGGAACTCGCGGGCTGGCTGGACGTCGCTGCCGCCGCCGGTCTTTCGGCGAAGATCCACTGCGCGGGCGACGCGGCTGTCCGGGCCACTTTGGACGCTGCCGGGACCCTGCGCGCCCGCGGCGACTACACGACGAAAATCCAAGTGGCGCACGGACAGTTCATCCACCCAGACGATTTGGAACGGTTCGCGACGCTCAACGTGTCGGCGGACATCTCGCCGTTCCTGTGGGTCCCCGGCGTGATCCCGGACGCCATCGCACAGGTGATTCCTGCCGAGCGCGCGGCGCGGATGCAGCCGAACCGGACGCTGCTGGACACCGGCGCGCTGGTCGCGGGCGGTTCGGACTGGCCGGTGAGCGAATCCCCGAACGCCTGGGAGGGCATCGAGGGCCTGATCACCCGGCAGGACCCGTACCGCAAGCACCCGGGAAGCCTGTGGCCGGAGCAGGCGATCACGCTCGCCGAGGCGATCCAGGTGTTCACGCTGAACTCGGCCCGGGCGTGCGGGCTGGACGACGTGACCGGGTCGCTGACGCCCGGGAAGTCGGCGGATTTCGTGGTGCTGGACCAGGATCCGTTCAAGACCCCGGCGAACGAGCTGGCCGGGATCACGGTGCGGGAGACGTGGTTCGGCGGCAAGCGGGTGTTCGCCCGGGACTAGGGCTCGTGCGTGGTTATCCCGGTTCTAACCGGGATAACCACGCACGAACTCCTCCACCGCTTCGCCGCTCTCCCCGCGCACCAGCAGTACCAGGCGCGCGGGTACTCCGGCTGCGGCGTAGGCGGCCAGCCGGTGGTGTCCGTCCAGGACGACGCCCAGCACGAACCGTTCCGGCCACTGCGCGCTGATGTACCTGTCCTCCGCCCACGCCAGCAGCAACGCCGCCGGACGCTCGCCGCGGGCAATGGCTTCCGCGTACCGGTCGACTGTCGCCGGGTCCAGCGCGTCCAGCGGTTGCGACGGAACCACGCTGCCGTACGTCGGCATCTCGCCGGGAATCGCCTGCGGGACTTGGAAATGCTCGATGCCCGGCCAGCTCGGCTCCCCCTCCCACGCACTGCGCGTCTCCGTTCTGCGCAGCCACCACCACGACTGCTCCGCCGCCCGCACGCGTTCCAGCGGAAGATCGGCCAAGAGCATCCGGTAGTGCCCAGTCTCCAGCTCCTGGAGCAGCGGTTCCAGCGCGCGCATGGTCGCGGTGGTGAGTTCGCGCGGCTCAGCAAGGACTTCCCGTACCTGGGCGGCACCGGCCAGTGCTTCAGCGGGACCGAAACCGAGCAGGCTCAGCGTTGTTTCGCAGGTCTCGCAACCGGAGCCGACGCCGAATCGCGCCCGATCCCCGACGTACAGCGTCTGATCCCAGCGCGGCCACATCGATCCCGGCACCGACGGGTCGAACTCGACGCGCACCCGAGCCCGGCCTTCATCCACGGAAAACCGCAGCGCGGAAGGAGAATCGACGGCGACGTCCCGCACCTGAGGGACTGGCCCCGCAGTGAGGTCGAGCCCCGCCCAAACCCGGCGGATGTCGTCGGGCGAAGGAAGCAACGGGGACCGTCCGGTGAGCCGGACCAGCGCCCGGTGGACGTCCCAGGCGTTCTGTTCCGGGCCGTTCGCCAGCCAGTCGAGCAGCACCGGGACCGCGGCCGGATCGCCCATTTCCTCCAGCGCGACCGCCAGGAAGATGTGCTTGAGCCCGGCGGACGCGAAAAGCCGCCGGGCGATCGGCACAGTCCATTCGCGCGCGCCGAGCCGGGCAAGTGCGAGCGCCGCCCGGCCGCACAGGTCGTCGTCGTTCAGCAGCGCCCCGAGCGCCTTCGCCCGCCGGCGGTCCCCGGACACTCCTGCCGCGTCAACGACGGGCCGCTGATATCCCAGTTCCTTGACCAGTTGATCCAGCACGGGTCCGGGCACCGGCAGGCCCCGGCTCACCACCGCCTCGAGCAGCCCGGCCGTGCGGAGCCGGGCAAGCAGGTCGAGCAGGACCGGATCGCCGTCCGTGCCGAGAAGGGCGAGCAAGTAGCGGAGCCGCCGACGCTGTTCCTCGTCCGCGTCCGGGTACTGCTCGGCGACGCGTGCGGCGAGCGCGGCCCGTCCCGAAGGCGGGTCGGCGGCCAAAGCGTCCAGCGCCGAGTAGTCGGCGGTGAGCAGATCCATCCGGCAAGCCTACTGACGCCTGCGCGCGATTTACGCCAGCAGGAAATCCGCGACCCGCTCGCCCATCAGTACCGCGGGCGCGTTCGTGTTCCCGCTGATCACCCGCGGCAGCACCGAAGCGTCCGCGACCCGCAGCCCGGACACCCCGCGCACCGCGAGCGTCGGATCCGTCACCGCCATTTCGTCGGTCCCCATCCGGCAGGTGCCGACCTGGTGGTGATAGGTGATCGCGGTGCGCCGGACGTACTCCCGCACGTCCGCCGGCCCCGGATACAGCTCCCGCGCACCCCATTCCTCGGCCAGCGCCGGGGCGCGGCCGATCAACCGGCACTGCTCCACCGACGCGACCAGGCTTTCGAAATCCGCGGGGTGCGCGAGCGCGGCCAGATCGATCAGCGGCATCTCGGCCGGATCCGTGCTGCGCAACCGCAACGTGCCCCGGCTCTGCGGCGTGATCATGCCCGCCATCAGCGAAAAACCTGTCGCGGGCCCGGTCATCCACGGCTCGTACATCGGCACGCTGAAGTGGATCGGCTGGGTGTCCGGCACCGCCAGGCCCGGGCGGCTGCGCCAGAACAGGTGCGTCTGGGTCACCGAAAGCCCGGTCTGCGGCGGCGCGACCTCACGCCGGTCAGTGGCGAAGATGACCGGCGACAGCAGATGGTCGTGCAGGTTCTCGCCGACACCCGGCAGGTCGGCGACGACGTCCAGGCCCAGTGCGGCGACGTCGTCGGCCGGGCCGATTCCGCTACGCAGCAGGATCGCCGGGGACGCCAGAGCGCCGGCGGCGAGCACGACCTGATCGGCGAACAACGTCTGCAGTTCACCGTTGATCTCCGCCAGGACGCCGAGGCAGCGATCGCCCGCGAACAGCACGCGATGCACCAACGCGCCGGTGTGCACAGTCATCTGGCCGGCGACCGGTTCGGCGTAGCAGAGCCAGGTGTTGCGCCGTCGCCCGCCGGTCATCGTGACCTGCTGAATGGAGATGCCGTCGAGGGTGCCGTCGTTGTAATTGTCGTTGAACGGCAGGCCGATTTCCTGTGCGGCGTCCACAATAGACTGCTGGATCGGCTGCAGCGGATCGTGCTGTTCGAGGTCGAGCAGGTCGCGTTCGATCCGCTCGTACACCGGGCGCACGTCATCCCAGTACCAGCCGGGCAGCTCCCAGCCGTCGTAGTCCTCCGCCGCGCCGCGGACCCAGATCATCGCGTTCAGCGAATGCGAACCGCCGAGCACCTTGCCGCGAGGCAGGTGCAGCCTGCGGTTTCCGGCGTGCGGCTGCGGCACCGTGTAGTAGTCCCAGTCCTCCGCGGCGTGCCACAGCTCGCCCGCGCGCGACGGGTCGTGGATCGCCGCGTTCGTGTCCGGTCCGCCCGCTTCCAGCAGCGTCACCTTCGCGCCCGCGTCGACCAGCCGCCGGCACACCACCGAGCCCGCCGAGCCCGCACCCACCACGATCACGTCCATGTCCTGATCCTGACCGGTCCCCCGGCGCGGCCCGGAATTGTCTTCACTCGCCGACAACGGGCGTGCCCTCGCGGACAAGACCGCCCGCCCGCCGCGCGCCGATACTCGGGAGCGACCAGAAGATCGGGACTAGGGAGCACCATGGCGACACGCCTGTTCATCGACGGTCAGTGGACCGAGGCCGGCGGGGAGCCCATCCCGACCCGCGACCCGGCCACCGGCACGGTTCTCGAAGACGTCGGGACGGCGACGCGAGCCGACGTGGACGCCGCGGTCGCCGCCGCCCGCCGCGCGCTGACCTCGCCGGAGTGGGCCGGGCTCGCGCCGGTGCAGCGGGCGAAGCTGCTGTTCCGCCTCGCCGACCTCGTCGACGAGCACCACGAGGAACTCGCCGCGCTCGAAACCCGCGACCAGGGCCAGCCGATCGGCATCTCCCGGCAGGTGAGCGTCACCGGCGCGGCCGAGCACCTGCGCTATTTCGCCGGCTGGGTCACGAAAATCCAGGGCACCACGAACCCGGTTTCGTTCCCGGACACCCTGCACTACACCCGGCGCGAGCCGGTCGGGGTGAACGCGCTGATCACGCCGTGGAACTTCCCGCTGATGATCCTCGTCTGGAAGCTCGCGCCGGCGCTCGCCACCGGCAACACCGTGGTGATCAAGCCGAGCGAGGTCACGCCGCTGACCAGCATCCGGCTGGTACAGCTGACCGAGCGGGCTGGTATTCCAGCGGGCGTGGTCAACCTGGTGACCGGCGACGGCCCGGTGGGCGCGATGCTGAGCGCGCACCACGACGTCGACCACGTCTCCTACACCGGCTCCACCGCGGTCGGGAAGCTGATCACCGCGGCGAGCGCGGAGTCCAACCTCAAGCGGCTGACGCTCGAACTCGGCGGCAAGGCCCCGAGCATCATCGCCGCGGACGCCGACCTGGACGCCGCCGTCGCGGGCAACCTCGCCGGTGCGACGCTGAACACCGGTCAGGTCTGCGCGGCGTACACGCGGTTCTACGTCGACCGCAAGCGCGAGCAGGAGTTCGTCGAGAAAATGGCCGCCGGGCTGGCGGGCCTGCAGGTCGGACCCGGTTTGGACGAGACGACGCAGGTCGGGCCGCTGGTGTCGGACAAGCACCGCAGGCACGTGGCGAACCTCGTCGCGACCGGCCGCTCCGAAGGCGCGGACCTGATCACCGGCGGCTCGGAAGTCGACCGCGAAGGCTACTTCTACCAGCCGACGCTGTTCGCGGGCGTCACGGACACCATGACGATCATGCGCGAGGAGATCTTCGGCCCGGTGCTGGCGGTGACGCCGTACGACGACCCGGACGAGCTGGTCGCGCGCGCGAACGACACGCAGTACGGCCTCGCTGCGACTGTGTGGACCCGAGACATCCGTACTGCGCAACGGTATGCGGACGGAATCCGCGCGGGTGCGGTGTTCGTGAACATGCCGCCGATCCCGGACATGGCCGCGCCGTGGGGCGGGTACAAGGCGTCGGGCTGGGGTCGCGAGATGGGTCCGTGGGCGCTCGACGCGTACACCGAGACCAAGGCGGTCTGGCTGCACTACGGCTACTGAACGCCGTCGGGGCCTGGCAGCCGGTCTGCCGGGCCCCGGTCAGCGAGCCAGTTCGGCCAGCGACAGCAGCAAATGCGCCGACTCCGGGTACCAGATGTCCGAATGCGCCCCGGCTGGATTCCACCACCGCCCGCGCCGGAACCGCCATCCCGACTCGACGTTGACGATCCTCCAGTCCATTTCGGACCGTGAGTACTCCGCTTCCACCTTGTGCAGCACGGTGGTCGCGACGTCCCCGGCCGGGGTTTCCACCCCGACGTTCCCGATCCCCCGCACGCCTTCGGCCAGCCGGTGCCACAGCCCGGTCGCCCGGTCGGCACGGGAACGGGTCAGCACGATCGGCCCGTTGATCGGGGCGTCGCGCAACACCGGGGCGAAACGGCCGGCGAAGATGTCCGGCCGGGCGGCCATCTGGAACACCAGCAGAGTGTCCACAGTGAACGGATAGCGCGGGTCGGCGCGGTCCCAGCCGAGGACCGGCGGGCCGTCCCCCGCGGCTGCCTGCACCGCTTCCACGACGAACCGGCCGCCGAAGGAATGGCCGACGCAGTGCAGGTACTGGCCGGTGACGGTCCGCAAACTCGGTGCGCTGCCGGGCAACTGGCGTTCCGCGTTCAGATAGCCGAGCAGCTGCCCGAGCGCTTCCGCGGCCCGTCCGTCGGTGGTCATCTTGTGCGCACGGTCGCGGATCCGCCGGTAGCCGGTCAGGAACGGGTTGCTCATCGACGGCCAGCGCACCATCACGTAAAACCCTTGCCACGCACCGAGTCCTTCGTAAGACCCAGCCGCATAGCGCTCTTCGAGCAGCGTGAAGAACTGCCGGGCCCGCCGGTCCGCGGTCTCCCGGTTGTTCTGCCAGCCGTGCACGAACACGACGATGTCGGTGGCCTCCGCCGGAACCTCCAGCCACCGGGCCAGAAACCGAGGCGTCGCCTCGGCGGGCACCGGCCGCCCGGTCTCCGGGTCCACGAATTCGCCGTGCTCGTCGAGGTCGAGGATCACCGGTCCGGTCACGGTCGTCCTTCCTGCCACAGATGCACGTCGATCCCGCGGTACAGCGAAAACATCAGCCCGAGCGGATTGTGGTGGTCGTCGGCGAACGAGCGCGCCAGCGAACGCACGATGTCGCCCAGTTTCGCGCCCGAATCGATGAATTCGGTGAACAACCGCTGCGAATACTCGCGCGCGAACGCGGGCGGCAGATCGATCTGCGGGCCGATCAGGCAGCGACCGCCGTTGCCCAGCAAGGCTTTGCCGAACGCGGAGTAGAACGCCGACGTCACTTGCCCGCCCTGGCACGCCCCGACGTACACGAACGGCCGCGTCGGCAGCGGCGCTTCCGCCAGCCACGCGATCAGGTCGGTGCCGTAGATCCGTTCGCCGTCGCCGAGCTTCAGGTACGGCTGTTCGACCAGGCCGCCGGATCCGCTCACCTTGCCGTGGCAGCCGAAATACGTGACGTGGTCGGCGAAATCACGGCTGCGGAAATGCGCGGCCAGCGTTTTCTTGTCCGGCCGCAGCACGACTTCCGCCCGGCCGTGGAAGAAATCGACCACCGGCGCGATGTAGGGCGTGTCCGGGAACTGCCGGTCCACCCCGTGATCGACATTGAGCCCGACGACCGGTTTGCCGCCGTCCACGGTGATCCGCGCGTCGAAGTCGTCGACCCGGGAGAAGGTGTGCTCCACGACGTGCCGGTAGCCCCAAAACCCGGCGAGCGACCAGTTTTCGTCGTCCGGGTACTCGTCCGGCTGCCGCGGCGAGGTGTACAGCATGCCCCACGGCACGATCAGGCTGTCCGATTCGATGCTGAGCACGTTCTCGCCCTCGGCGAGCGCGAGTTCCAGCAGCGACCGGATGCGCCGCAGCCCGCGGTCCGGGCCGGCGAACAGCAGCCGGTACATCAGGTGGCCCGCGTCGGCGAGCGCAAAGCCGGCCCGCCGCAACAGTTCCGGCCGTTCCGACAGGTCCCAGCCGTCGGCGAACGGATGCCGGCGCGGACCGCGTTCGGTCCGCTCGGCGAGGTCCACGATGTGCCGCTGCCACGTTTCGCGGAGGATGTCGATCCGGGAGTTCAGCTCGCCGAGGCTGTGCGCGATCCGGCCCTGGTACCCGCCGCCGCCGTCCTCCGGGAACGCGCTGCCCCACGCTTGCACGAGAAGCCCTGGCACACCGGGGAATTCGAGGAACCGCAGGTTCACCGTCCGCGCCCGGTTGTACGGCGGCACCGCGACGCGGCTCAGCCCGGCGGTGTTGTCGACGGTCACCTCGGCGTTCAGCTGACGGGTCACGACGGCTCCTCCACCGGCAGCGCGGCCGCGATTTCCAGGAGCAGCTGGGCGTCGTGCTCGCGGTAGATCCGGAACACCAGCCGCAGCGGCCCCGGCGCGGCCGGGACGACGTCGAACTCCGCCGGATCGCGCAGCCGGTCGCCGGTGATCCAGCCGATCCGCGACATCGGTTCCGCCGCGGCGGGCGCGGCGTCGAGCAGCACCCGGACCCGCACCACGCCCGCCGGCGCCGCCGAGGGTTCCTTGCGCCGCACCGAAACCGCGACCCGCACCGCCTTCCCGGCGACCACCGGATCGTCGGACCGGCATTCGACGGTCGCCGCCAGCAGCCCCGGCCCCGGCGGTGAGGTGTCGGGGGTGTCATCCGGCGGTCTCGCAGCAGACCTCCGCAGTCCCGCCCGGATCACGCGCTGGAGGTCGAACGGGTCCGGCCCCGGATCCACCTGCTCGCGCCGCACCGGATAACCGACCCGGCCGGTACGCCAGGTAGCGGGCCGCGAATCCACTCGACGAGAATCCACGCGACGGGAGTCGGCCCGCCGAGAATCGACCCGCCTGGAGTCCACGCGACGGGAATCCGCCCGGCGGGAATCCACGCGGCGCGAATCGACCCGCGCACTGAGCACCGCACCGTAAACAGCCGAGTCGTACCGCGCCGAATCCAGCACCTCGTAGTCCTCCTCGGCAGGCACCGCTATCGCCGCCGACGAGACCGGCCCGCTTTCCCGCAGCGGCACCGAAATCCGCTCCGAAAGAAGGTCTTCCTCGGGGAGCGGCCCGCGGAGGCTGACCAGCCCGCTCTCCGCGTCCACAATGTCCACCAGCAACCGCAACCGGTTCAGCACCGCCTCGTTTCCCTGCGCGGCCGCCAAAACCACCGCCGAGCCCAGTGCGTCCATCGCGGCGCCCAGATTCCCGTTGCCGTACGCGGAAAGCGCGGCGTCGACCGCGGCCGCGAGACCTCGGTGGCGGCCGACCGGCGGCCGGGTCAGCTCGACTGGATCGTCCGTCAACCGCACGTCAACGGTTTCCGCCTCCGATTGCGCCGATTCCTGGTGCGCCCACATCGCGACCAGCTGAGTGTCCTGTTCGAGCGCCATTTTCGACGGCACCAGCAAACTCAGGGCGTATTCCCGGGTTTCGCCCGCCGCCCATTGCCCGAGATCGAGCACCGAGTCGCTGACTCCCCGCGTCGGCAGCGGCAGCGGCCTTCCCGCCGGGGCCAGCTGGCTGACGCTGTACAGCACGCAACCGGGCGCTTCTCGCACGAACAGCCGCAGCGAACCATCGGAACCGGCGGTGATCGCGACCTTCACAGTGGTGCTGGAGGTGCGCGATGGCAGGTAACCGGCATGGTGCACCACGACTTTCGGCCGCGACGCCGAGACCGGTTCCGGCACCTTGGCGTTGCGCACCCGGCCGGAATGTTCCCGCAACCCCGGCCACGCCCGTTGCGAATGCGTCCAGTAGATCTGCGCGAGGTCGTGCTTCACCGCGCGCAGGTCAGGCAACCGGGCGGCAGCGGCCGCGGGTTGTTCGGCCGCCAGCCGCAGCAGCGTTTCCCCGACCACGGCGGTGAGCCGGTCCTGTTCGTCCTCGTCCAGGTCCAGCTCGCCGAGCCGCGACCAGGCAGCGGCGGCTTCGTCCAGGCTGGGCAGCGAATCGCCCGGCCCGGCCGCGGCGAGCGCGCGCACCGCACCGGCCCGCGCCGCCGTACCGGACTCCGGGCCCAGTTCCCGGCTGGCCGCGGGCACCTCGTCCAGCACCGCGGCCGCGCCTACGCGATCTCCCAGCGCGAGCCGGGTCCGGGCGAGCCCGAACGCCGCCGCGACCACCTCCCGGTCGCGCGCCCACACCGCCTCGTAGTACCGCTCCGCCGCCCCGCGAGCACCCCGCGCTTCCGCGCACAAACCCAGTGCCAGCAACGGTGCCAGTTCGCCTGACACCAGCCGCGCGCACTTCCGGACCTGCTCTTCCGCGGCCTCGACCCCTCCGCGGTCCAGCGCGTCGAGAGCGAAGTGCCAGGCCCGCTCGACCTCCTCGCGCGCGGCCGGGAGCACGAAAGGCAAAGCACTCGCCACGTCGTAGTACTTCGGCACCTCGTCGGCACGCAGCGGAGGTTCGTCTCCCCACGCCCTCCATTCAGGCACGCCGAGTCCCGCCGCAGCGAGTTCGGCCGGAACGCGGAACACCTGGGACACAGCCGGACGCGGCACGCGGGTGCGCAGGCTGAGGAGCTGCCGCAGCACTCCGCGCAGCTGTTCGGCCATGTCGCCGGCGGTGGCGAACCGATCGGCGTAGTCCGCGGTCGCCCGGTCGATCAGCGCCTGCAGCATTTCGCGGCCAAGTCCGCCGTCGGGACCCGGGCAAGCGCGCAGCAGCTCTGCCAGGGTGCGGCCGATCGAATAGAGATCCGAGCGGACGGTGAGGCCCTCGCGGCTCAGCTCGGACTGCGGCGGCTGGTAGCCCGGGGTGCCGACGACCGCGCTTTCCCGGTCGTCCTCCCGGCGCACCGAACCGAGGTCGACCAGGGTGATCCGGTCGCCGTCCTGCAGCACGTTGTCCGGCTTCAGATCGACGTACAGCAAACCCCGTTCGTGCAGGTAACCGATCGCGTCGAGCAGCTGCAACCCGTACGCGGCGACGTGTTCCGGGCGCAGCCGCTTCGCGCGCCGGAGCACCGTCCGCAGCGAAATCCCGCGGACATACTCCATCACCTGATACCCGGTGAGCCTGCCGGTTTCCGGATCCGGATGCTCGACGTGCGCGAGGGTGCGGACGACGTGCGGATGGTCCAGTTCCAGCAGCTGCGGGACGACAGCGGCTTGCGCGGCGGCCAGCGCCTCGCCGCGGTCGCGTTCGCCGATCAGGCCCTTGAGCACCACGAACCGGCCGTTGTCGGCCTCGTCGCGGGCGAGGTAGATCCAGCTGAACCCGCCGTGCGCCAGACAGCCAAGCACCGCGTACCGGCCGGCGACGACCGTGCCCGGCTCCAGCGTCGGCAGAAAGACGAACGGCGTGCCGCAATGCACGCAGTAACCGCGCACGCGGCCCGGCCGCCCGGCCTCGCCGCGGCCCACCGGATTGCCGCATTCCCCGCAGAACCGGTGCCGCTCCGGCAGTGCCGCGTCGGACAGCACGGCGTCGAACGGGTCCGGCGGAGCCGCTTTCGGCAGCGAGACCCGCAGGTCGCCGGTGTCCGGCAGCGGCAGCGCACCGGTGCGGACGAGGAGTTCGTCCAGCCGCTCCTCGATCGCCGAATCGTCGGTCACCCATTCGCGCAGCTGGGGGAAGTACGCCAGCACGGTGTCCGCGGGAACCAGCCGCACTTCGCTGTCGACCACCACGATGCCGAGCAGCCGCCCGGTGGCGCGGTCAAAAACCGGGCAGCCGGACAGGTCCGGGTCGGCGCGGCCCTCCGCCAGGGTCAGCGGCACCCGCTCGCCGTCCGGCTCCCCCATGACGGCGCGCACCCAGATGCCGTAGCCGAGACGGAGCGGAAGACTGTGGATCCGGACTTCCCGCCCGGCTCCGACCTCGCGTCGCAGCGTGGCGCCGTGCGGCACCGGGGTGTCCAGTTCGAGCAGCGCCAGGTCGCCGCGCCCGCCCGCGAGCGGCGGGACCAGCGCGGCCAGCGCCGCGAGACCGGCCGATTCGACCCGGAAGGCGGTTTCGCCGCGGGCCGCCCGGGAGCAGGTCAGCACGTACCGGCCGCCGATCAGCACTCCGGCGCCGAGGAGGCGGCCGTCGGCGGCGCGAATGCGCGTCTGCCCCGTATTCCACCCCAGATCAGCGGCCACGAGGTAAAACCTTACCCGGGGAAAGCCGCCGGATCGTTCCGTTCGGGCAAAGCCGTCCGGTCACCCGGCGCGACGGATCGCCCTCCCCGAATGGACGTATCGCGCGCGGCCGTCGCCGTCGTCGCCGAGGAAGACCAGAGGCAGGTGGACCCCGCCCTGTGCCTCGCGAAGGATCAGCGTGTCGCCTTCGAGCAGGACCAGTTCGGATTTGCTGGCGGCGCTCAGCTCCGCGGCTGTCCCTTTAGGACGTTGCTCCAGCCAGACCCGGCCGTCGTCGTCCTGGGAAACCACGAGATCGGCGACTGTGCTGGCGTACGTGCCGAGATAGCGGTCCGCGGCGAACGGCTCCGGCTCGGCAGGCGGACGCGGCGGCAGCGACACTTCGACCCCGCCGAATTCCTTGAGCAGCGCCGGAACGAGTTCGGCGTACAGGCTCGTCGCGTCGCCGCCGTTGGTCAGCAACGCCACCACGAGATCGCTTTCGGGCACCAGCCGCAGGAACGCCGCCTGGCCGATGGTGTTGCCGTCGTGGCCGAACACTTGCCCGCCCGGGGTGTCGAACAGCTCCCAGCCGAGCCCCCAGGCGTCGCCCATGATGCCGAGCGGCGGGAGGGTGACCTGCCGCTGCAGCATCGCCGCGGCGCTCTTCGCGCTCAGCACTCCAGCCCCGCCCGCGAGGTGCATGCGGCCGAAGGCGAGCAGATCCGCCGCGGACATCGCGAGCGACGACCCGGCCGGGCCGTTGGACCGCAGCATCGACCAGAACGGCGCGGGCACGAGACCGGCGCCCGGTTCGGGTTCGAGATGCCCGATCGCGGCGCGGAAGCGGATCGCGTCGTTCGCGTTCGGCGAGAAGTGCTGGAGTTTCAGCGGAACGGCGAGGTGCTCGCGAAGGCAGTCCTCGTAATGCTTGCCGCGCAACACTTCCACCAGCCGACCGAGGACGACGTACCCGGCATTGTTGTAAGAGAACAACTCCCCGGGAGGGAAAAGCTGGGCGACGCCGTCGAGCGTCGCGACGAACTTCTCCACCGCGTCGTCGCCGGGACCGGTGTCGGTGAAGAGGTCGCCCTCGAATCCGGCGGTGTGGCTGAGCAGCTGCCGCACGGTGACGGCCGCGTCGCCCAGGTTCAGTTCGGGGAGATACCGGCGGATCGGTGCGTCGAGGTCGACCCGGCCCTCGTCCACGAGCTGCAGGACGAGGGTGGCCGTCCAGACCTTGGCGATCGAGCCGATTTGGAATACCGAATCAACGGTGGCGGCGACCCCGGTGCCGAGGTTCAGCACCCCGGCGGCCGCGGTGGCCGTCTCCTCGCCGACGGCCACCGCGAGCACGGCGGCGGGGACCCGGTGGTGTTCCAGCAGCGCGGGAAGTTCCTGCTCCAGCCGCCTGCGGAGAGCGTCGAGCTTGTCCATCCCGGGAAGGTAGCGCCGCGCCGAGGCGGAAAGTTCGTCTCAGCCCACGAAAAACCCGCGATGGCCTGGAACGCCGGACGAACCCCTCAGATCAGCACTTCCCCGTCCCGAGCGACCACCCGGCCGCCCGCGATCACCATCGCCCGCTCCGGCACCCGCACCAACGCGTCCGGCACATTCTCCGCCGCCACCAACACCGCATCCGCCCGGCAGCCTGGTGCCAGATCATGCCGCTCCCGGCTCACGAACGACGCTGCCCGCCGCGTCGCCAGCTCCACCGCCGCCGTCAGGTCCGCGTCCGTCCGCAGCCCGTGCAAACGGGCGAAACCGAGCGCGATCCGCAGAATGTCCCCGTCGCCGTACGGGGACCACAGGTCGCGGATTCCGTCCGTGCCGAGGCCAACCGGGACCTCGCGCGCGGACAGCCCGGTCCACGGCAGCGGGGCCGTCCGCACCGGCGCGACGGTCGCGAGCGAGATGCCCGCCTCGGCGATCCGGTCGAGCAACGCCGCCTGCCGCGCCGGGGGAACCTCGCCGAGCGCGAAACCGTGCGACACGGTGACCTTGCCCTGCAAACCGGTGCGCACCGTCCGGTCGGCGATCAGCTCGTACTGGAAAGCGCCCAGCTCGCCGCCGTCGTGCAGGTGGATGTCGAGGCCGACGCCGCGCCGTTCGGCGATCTCGAACAGCCCGTCGAGCTGGCCGACCGGGTCGCGGTCGATGCCCGCCGGGTCGAGGCCGCCGATCCAGCCCGCGCCCGCCGCCGCGGCCTCGTCGAGCAGCTTGAGCACCCCAGGCCGGCGCAGCACGCCGTCCTGCGGGAAGGCCACGATCTCGACCTCCACCGCACCGCCCAGCCGCCGCGCGGCTTCCCGCACGATTTCGATGCCGCGCAGGCCGAGCCCCAGGTCGACGTCCACGTGGCTGCGCGCCGCGGTGGTGCCGTGCCGCAGGAACTCGCGCAGCACCGTCTCGGCGGTCTCGACGCTCGGGATCCCCAGCGCGTCCCGCTCGGCGCGCTCGTGTTCGATGCGGCCTTCGGTGGTCGCGACGCCGCCGTAGGAGACCCACGGCTTGCCCCACCAGCTCTTGTCGACGTGTGCGTGCGAGTTGACGAACCCGGGCAGCGCGAGCAGCCCGGCGCCGTCGATCCGTTCGCCCTCGACCGGGGCCGAACCGGCGGGGCGGACGTCGGAGACGCGGTCGCCGTCGAGGACGAGGTCGGCCGGCTCGCCGCCCCACGGGCGCACGCCGGTCACAGTGAGAGAAGCCATGCTAATGGTATACCAAAAATCCCCGAGCCTGGTCCCGCGAGCCTGGCCCTGACACTCCCAGGACCGAGGGGGTACTGGCCGCGTCCCGCCCGCGGCAGCACCATGGACGACAGCCGCGACGGCGCGGCGGGAAAGAAAGGCAGAACATTGACCGACAACCTCCCCGGCGGGACGTTCCCGTTGGCCGGGCACACCGTCGCCCGCCTGGGATACGGCGCGATGCAGCTGGCCGGACCCGGCGTCTTCGGGCCGCCGAACGACCGCGACGAGGCGCTCGCGGTGCTCCGCACGGCCGTGGAGCTGGGCGTGAACCACATCGACACCGCTGACTTCTACGGGCCGTACGTGACGAACGAACTCCTCCGCGAAGCGCTCGCGCCCTACGACGGATTGCAGATCGTCACCAAGGTGGGCGCGGTGCGAGACGACTCCGGCGGCTGGATCCACGAGCGTTCGCCCGAGCAGCTGCGCGAACAGGTCGAGTCGAACCTGCGCAATCTCGGTGTCGAGGCCCTGGACGTGGTGAACCTCCGCGTCGGCGGCGGGCCGGACGGACACTCGCCGGTGCCGGGTTCGCTGGCCGAACCCTTCGGAGCGCTCGCCGAAATGCGCCAGGAAGGCAAGATCAAGGAACTCGGCGTGAGCGTGGTCGACGCCGACCAGGTGGCCGAAGCGCAGTCGATCGCGCCGGTGGTCACCGTGCAGAACTGGTACAACGTCGCGCACCGCGGGGACGAGAAGCTGATTGAATCCCTTGCCGCGCAAGGCATTTCCTACGTCCCGTTCTGGCCGCTCGGCGGGTTCGACCCGGTGCAGTCCTCGACCCTCGACGCCGTCGCCGCCCGCCTCGGCGCCAGCCCGAAGGCGATCGCGCTGGCCTGGCTGCTGCACCAGTCGCCGAACATCCTGCTGATCCCCGGCACGTCGTCGGTCGCGCACCTGCGGGAGAACGTGGCCGCGGGCGATCTGGAACTGCCCGCGGACGCGTTGGCGGAATTGGACACGATCGCCGGATAACGGCAAATCGGGATGCTGGCCGCGCGATCGCGGGGGCGCACAGCCAGCATCCCGAATCGCCGCGGAAAACACGAACTCGGTTTCCGGTGAACAGACAGCGAATCCCTCCCGCTTGATTGACCGACGAACGAAGGTGCAGAAAAGCGCGCGGCGCGATTAGCGTGGCCACCGGCAGTTTCCGCCACGCTAAAGGAGAAAACGCGCCAATGAACGTCAAGAGCGCCTTCGCCGCGATTCTCGCCGTCGCCGGGCTCATCGCCGCGCCGGTCACCGCCTCGGCGGCGGTGTCCGAACTGCCCAGCTACGACCGCTGGCAGGCCGACGTGCGCGAAGCCGTCGACCCGGCCATTCCGTGGCTGACCGACCGCGTCGCGCAGGGCGGGTCCGGGCTGGCGATCGTGCTGGACATCGACAACACCTCGCTGGAGACCGAATACAACCCCGGCGAGCCGAACCGGCCGGTGCTCGCGGTCGCCCAGTGGGCGGGCGAGCACCACGTGTCCGTCCTGTTCGTGACGGCGCGGACCAGTTCCTCCTCCGCGCGCACGCAGCTGAGCGAGGCGGGTTATCCGATCGACGCGATCTGCACCCGCAAGTCCGGCGAGAGCACCGTGAAGGGCAAGCAGCGCTGCCGCGCCGACCTGACCCGGCAGGGCTACACGATCACGGCGAACATCGGCAACCGCTCCACCGACCTCGAGGGCGGAAACTACGAAAAGGGCTTCAAGCTGCCGGACTACGACGGCCAGCTTTCGTAAGCCACCACGACACTCGCCACGACGCTGAACAAGCCGCGCGAGCGAATCGTCCCTGCCCGAAACACTCGGCGGCGCGTTCAGCAGGTCGCCGAGCCGTGTCGTGCCGGTACTTTTCGAGTCGCGCGGCCGGTCAGCCCGGCCGCGAAGGCGGCGGCCAGTGCGAAAACCACTGCCTCGTAGGTCATCGCGTGCCACAGCGCCTGCCCGGAATTCGCGGCGGGCACCGCGTAAACGATGCCCGCGAACGTGACGCCCAGTGTTCCGCCCAGTTGCTGCGCCGTCGGGAGCAGACCCGATACCGACGTCGCGGCCTCGGGGCGGACTCTGGCGATGATCTGGGCGAACGCCGAAGCGGTGAAGACCCCGAAACCCACGCCGCCAAGGGAAAGCGCGAGCCAGTACCCCCACAACAGGTTCTGGTCGTCGATCGTCACCGGGACGGCCAGCGACACCAAGGCCAGCGTCAGCGAGGACGCCGCCAGCGCCCGCGGGCCGAAGCGCCGGCCAAGGCTGTTCGCGATCCCGCTCCCGGCCAGCGCCCCGATGGCGTACGGGGTGATGCCGAGCCCGGTCTGAAGCGGACTCCAGCCCTGCGCGCCCTGCAGGTGCATCGAGAGCAGCAGCGTGAAGGACGGCACTCCGGCGTTGAACACCAGGACGATGGCCAGCCCCCAGCGCGTCGCCGGTTCGGCCAAGGCGGACGGATGGACGAGCGGGTGTGCCGCCTGGCGCTGGGAAACCGCGAATCCGGCGAGCACCGCCATCGCCAGCGCCAGGCTCAGCCAGGTCCACCACGGCCAGCCTGCGTCGCGCCCGGTCGTCAGGGGAAAGACCAGCAGGGCCAAGCCCAGCAGGCTCAGCGTCGCCCCCGTGCGGTCGACGCGCTGCGCCGCGGGTCTGGCCTGATCGGGCGGCAGTGCGGGCGAAAGCATGAGCGCGGCGATACCGACGGGAACCGTCAGCAGCATCGCCGCCCGCCAGCCAAGGCCCAGCGGGTCGAGCTGGATGAGCACCCCGCCGAGCACCGGGCCCGCGAGCGAGGCCGCGGCCATGGTCGCGCCGAACGCGCTCAGCGCGGCGGCACGGCGCTCCCGGGGCACCGCGGACTGGATGATCGAGAGGATCTGCGGCGCCATCAGCCCGCTGCCGAATCCCTGCACCAGTCGCCCGGCGATCAGCACCCACGCTTCCGGCGCCGCGGCGGCCCCGATCGAGGCGGCGGTGAACAACGCCATCCCCGCGACGAACATCTTCCGGTAGCCGTACTTGTCGCCCAGCCGGGCCGCGACGATCAGCGAGCAGGCGTAGGCGAGGGTGTAGCCGGCGAGAACCAGTTGGCTCTCTCCTGCCCCGGCGCCGAGATCCCGCTGGACGTCGACCACGCCCACCTGCATCACGGTGACGCTGAACAGCTGGACGAACGTGCCGGAGAGGATGACCGGCAGGACCAGCCGCCGGGCCGGGGAACGCACCGTGGTCATCGAGCGGGCCGCTGCAAGGCGATGCCAGCGAACATCGTCGCCAGCTCAGCCGGCCGGACCACGAACGGCGAATGGCCGCCCGGCAGGGAACGCACCTGGAACGGATTGTCCGGCGTCACCTGGTCGGCCTCGGAGATCATCAGGTCCTGGGTCGCTAGCGGCAGGGCGAGGTCGCCGGTCAGCCGGACGTAGGTGCGCGGGAGCCGCCCCCAGCGCTCCGCCGAGAGCGGAACCGGCGTGACGAAGTGCGAGAACGGGTGATCCGGGTGCAGGAACTGCCGCCACGAGTCCGGAGCGTCCGCGGGGAGGTCGTTCAGGAACGCCCGGCGGATGACCTCGGTGACCGCCTGGTCGGGAGAAAGCGGATTGATCCGGATCGCGCCCAGCTCGGCCGGGTCGCCGATCGGCGGGACCTGAACGGCGCCGGCGTTCTCCTCGGCTTCGATGTAGTCGGCGAACCGCGGCCGGCCCGCGGGCACGAACGAGGACAAGTACACGAGGCGGTCGACCAGTTCGGGAGCCTGTTCCGCGGCGGCCGACACCACCGAACCCGCGGCGCTGTGCGCGACCAGCACCACATTCCGGTAGCGGGTGCGAGCGCTGACCAGCGCGTCGAGCACGACGTCGGCGCCGTCCTGCAAGGTGAGGTCGCACAGCGCCGACTTCTCGGTGGCCAGCCCCGGCTGGCCGGGCTGGAAGTACCCGCTGGGAACGGGCGCGCCGAGCCCGCTGCCGGGCAGGTCGACGGCGATGCTGGCGAGGCCGTGGCGGCCCAGCGCACGCTGGGCCGGACTCCAGTGCAGGGCACCGTGCCAGGCGCCGTGCACCAGCAGCAGAACGGTCTCGGACGAGGACGGACGGGTCATTCCAGGGCCCTTCGGAAGCGTCGATCGCGGACCTCATCAGGTCACCGCAGCTCCGCCCAGTTATCTACTCTCATCTCTGACGAACGCCCCCGTCATACTTTTCACGTATCGTGGCCGGGTGGAAGCCCGTCATCTTCGCTACGCTCTGGCGCTCGCCGAGCATCAGCATTTCGGCCGCGCCGCCGCGTCGCTCGGGATCGCCCAGCCTCCGCTGTCGACGCAGATCGCCGCGCTCGAACGCGAAGTCGGCGAACGCCTCTTCGACCGCACCTCGCACGGCGTTTTCCCTACCGCAGCGGGGAAAGCCTTCCTCGCCAGGGCGAGCAGCGCACTCGCTGAAATGAGCCTGGCGAGGGTTGACGCGGGCCGCGCGGCGCGCGGGGAGACCGGAAGGCTGCGGCTCGGGTTCATCGGGTCCGCGCTGCTCGACCCGCTGCCGGGCGTGCTCGGCCGGTTCCGGCGGACCCGTCCGGACGTGCGGATGACCCTCCAGGAGCTGGACACGCCGACCGCGTCGGCGGCCCTGCTCGCCGGGGAACTCGACGTCGCGGTGGGGCGCGGCAGCCCGCGCGGCGTCGGGGCAGAAGACCTGGTGACGGTCCCCATCGGCGCGGATCACCTGGTGGCCGTGGTCTCGGCGGAACATCCCTTCGCCGGGCAGCGGTCCGTCGAGGCCGGGCAGCTGGCGCGCGAACCGCTCGTGGTCAGCGCGGACGCCGCCGGTTCTTATCTGCGACCGGTGTTCGAGCACGATCCCGCGGCCCTCGACGACGCCACACTGGCGCGCGACGTCCACACGATCGCCGGGCTCGCCGCCTGCGGTGCGGGGGTCGGGCTCGGCCCGGACCGGATGCGCCTGATCGCCCGCGGCGACATCCGGTTCTGCGACGTCGAACCCCGCTTCCGGCTGCCGGATCTGCAGATGTCGTTCCGGGCAGCCGATTCCTCGCCGGTTCTCGCGGCATTTCTTTCCGTGGTGCGGCAGAACTGCGCGGAGGTCGGCACCCGGCTCGACGACCTGCTCGCCCGGCACCCGGCTGCCACCGGTGCGTGACGTCTCCTGACCGGCGAGTCCACTGTGGAGACAGGAACATTCAACGACCGCAAGGGAGAACTATGCCCAGGGACACGCTCGAGTCGGTGCGCCTCGACGACGTCGAACTGGCTTACCGCATCGAAGGCGACGGGCCGGAACTGGTCGTCTTGGTGCACGGCTGGCCGCAGACGAACGCGTGCTGGCGCCACGTGATCGAGCCGCTCGCCGAGGGCCGCACCGTCGTCGCCCCGGATTTGCGCGGTTACGGCGCCTCGGGCCTCGCCCGGTCCGGGGACTACAGCAAGCGGGCCGCCGCCGCGGATCTGAGCGGCCTGATCCACCACCTGGGGTTCGAGTCGGCGGCGGTGATCGGGCACGACCGCGGAGCCAGGGTCGCGCATCGCTGGGCGCTCGACCGCCCGTCGGACGTCAAAGCGCTGGCGCTGCTGGACATCCTGCCCACGAGGGTGGTCATGAACTCGTTCGACCGGGAGTCGGCGAGCACGATGTGGCACTGGTTCTTCCACCGGAACCCGGAGCTGGCCGCGACCCTGGTCGGCGGGAATGTCAAGGCGTATCTCGGTCATTTCTTCGCCAGGGTCCGCGAATCCGGTGCTGTCGACGAGGAAACCTTCGAGCATTACGTCGAGGCGTTCAGCGACCCGGCGCGGCTGCGAGCCTCTTTCGAGGACTACCGGACCGGCTTCTCGGCCGATCTCGAACGCGACGAGGCGGATCACGCCAGCGGGCTGCGGGTGCAGGCCCCGCTGCTGCTCCTGTGGGGTCGCGAAGGCGGCCTCGGCGGGAGCGACGTGGTAAGCGTCTGGCAGGAACATCACGCCGCTCCGGCCGCAGTCACCGGTCATGCCGTCCCCGGCGGCCACTACGTTCCGGAAGAAGCACCCGGCGAGGTCGTGGCCGCCGTCGAGGCTTTTCTGAAGCAGGCCCGCTGACCTCCCGAAGCCCGGCCACCACCCGCTCGCGCCGCTACCGGCCTGCTCGCGAAGTACCAGCAGACAGCCGCGTCACCGGCTCAGCCACTCCGCCAGCCCGACCTTCCCCCGCCAGGAGCCTTCCGCCGGCACCAGGCTGTCCTTGCCCAGCACGGTTCCGAAGTACTTCGCGGCCGGGTCGGTCACCACCTCGCGCGGGTCCTCCCGCGCGGCCAGGACCCGCCGGATCCACTCGTCCATCGGCAGCACGTCCGGGCCGCCGATCTCGACGATCCCGCCGGCCGGCGGTTCTGCCGCGGCCCGCGCGACCGCCACCGCGACGTCCTCCGCCGCGATCGGCTGCGTGCCGCCGTCGGAAAGCCGCACCACGCCGTCGACCGTCGAGGTGTCCGCGATCGCGACGGCGAACTCCAGGAACTGCGTCGCGCGCACGATCGTGTAGGCCAGTCCGCTTTCCCGGATCAGCTTCTCCTGCGCGACCTTCGCCCGCAGGTATCCGGAATCCGGCAGCTCGTCGGCACCCACGACGGACAGCGCGACGAAATGGCCGACCCCGGCTTCGCGCGCGGCCTCGACCAGATTCCCGGTCGAGCGCTGGAAGAACTCCATCACGTCGTCGTCCGCGAACGACGGCGAGTTCGACACGTCTACCAGCACGTCGGCGCCCCGCAGCACGTCGGACAGCCCTTCGCCGGTCAAGGTGTTCACGCCGGTGCTCGGCGCGGCAGCCACCACCTCGTGCCCCTCCAGCAGCTGCACGACCTGCGAACCGATCCGCCCGGTCCCGCCGATGACGACGATCTTCATGCTCGTTCCCTCCGTTCCGCCGCGGCGGTCGCCCGCGGCGTCGCCAGTCATGACCGGACAGCGCGCCGATTTGTGACACCCCTGCCCGCTAAGCTCGCGAAGGCCCGATGGAGCAGGAAGGAACGCGCCGCTGATGGAGGAAATCGCCGAGGCCGCCTCGGTGTTCGCGCAGGTCCGGCCGCGGCTGTTCGGGATCGCCTACCGGATGCTCGGCAGCGTCGCCGACGCCGAGGACCTCCTGCAGGACGTCTGGCTGCGCTGGCAGACCTGCGACCGCTCGGCCGTCCGCAACCCGGGCGCGTTCCTGGCCACCACCACGACCCGGCTGGCGATCACCGCGAGCCAGACCGCGCGCGTCCGGCACGAAACCTACGTCGGCCCGTGGCTGCCCGAGCCCATCGACACCTCCGCCGACCCGCAGCTGGGCGCCGAACGCGCGGCCGCGCTTGAGGTCGCGGTGCTGTTCTTGCTGGAGAAGCTGCCGCCGACGGAACGGGCGGCGTACGTGCTGCGCGAGGCGTTCGACTATCCCTACCACCAGATCGCCGACATCGTGCAGACCACCGAGGTGAGCGCGCGCCAGCTGGTCAGCCGGGCGCGCAAGCACCTCGCCGCGGAACGCCGGACGCCGGTCGAACCGGCGGAACAGCGGCGGCTGCTCGCCGCGTTCGTGGACGCCGCGCGCACCGGGGACCTGGCGACGCTGGAGAAACTGCTCGCCGAGGACGTGGTCAGCTACTCCGACGGCGGCGGCGTGGTCCGCGCAACCCGCATCCCGGTGGTCGGCGCGGTCACCGTGGCGAAGTACGTGCGCGCGTTCGCCGACCGGTTCTGGCCCGGCACCGAGGTGGCGTGGAGCGACGTCAACGGCCAGCCCGCGGCGGTGGTGAGCCACAGCGGCGAGGTGATCGCGGTGCTGACCGCGTCCGCCTCGGCCGAGGGCATCGACCGGCTGTTCTGGCTGATGAATCCGGCCAAGCTCGGCGCGTACGCCGCCTGAACGCGGGGTACCCGCCGGGCATGAAGCGTCCCGGACCGGTGCGCTGGCTGCACTACGTCTACGGCGGGGTACTCCCGGACGAGTACCGCGAATGGGTGCTGCACGACGCGACCGCGAAAACCTGGGTGCTGCGCTTCGCGTTCCGGATCTTCGTCGAGGCGCTGCCCTGGCTGATCGCGGGCTACGTCGTCCTCAGCCTGGTCACGCCGATGCCCGCCGGGATGATCGTCGCCGCGCTGCTGATCAGCCTGCTGCTGAGCCTGTTCCTCACCGTCACCAGCGCCGACGAACTCGCCGAGGTCCGGCTCGCCAAGCACGGTTTCCCGCGCGGCACCGGGAAAGCGGTCCGCAAACGCCGCGGCGGCGCCTCGACCTGGCCGTGAGCCGCTTGCCGGAAGCGTAACCACTGGGTTACGCTTCTGCCGTGGACCTGGTCGCCAACGCGATCGCCGACCCCGTGCGGCGGGACATCCTGGCCCTGCTGCAGCGACAGCGGCTGCCCGCCGGGGAGATCGCCGCGCGCTTCGAGATCAGCCGCCCGGCGGTGTCGCGTCATCTGCGCGTGCTGCGGGAAAGCGGGCTGGTGCGCGACGAACTCGTAGGCAGGCAACGGTTTTACACGCTCGACCCGCAAGGCTTCGCCGAACTCACCGCCTGGCTCACCCGGCTCGTCGCCCCGCCCGCTTGGCAGCAGCGGCTCGACGCGCTGGAGACCGAGGTCCACCGCACCCGTCGCGAACGCCGCCGGGACCCCGCTTCCGGAGAGGAACACACCGCGTGAAACCCGTGCCCACCGCCAGAGCCCACCGTCTCGCCGACACCATCGATCTCGTTCTGCCGCGTACTTTCCGCGCGCCGATCGACGACGTGTGGGCCGCGATCACCGAACCGGAACGGACCGCGCGCTGGTTCGGCCCCTGGGAGGGCGACGGGGCGCCCGGTCGGATGATTCGCGTCCAGATGGTGTTCGAGGAGGAGGAACCCTGGATGGACCTCCGCATCGACGCCTGCGAGCCGCCGCGCCGGCTGGCTGTTTCGTCCACCGACGAATCCGGGGCCTGGCGGATGGAATTGCGCCTGGAGTCCCAAGGCGCGGCAACGGAACTCCTGCTGGTGCACCACCTGGACTCCGCGGACAAGATCCCGGACGCCGGGCCGGGCTGGGAGTACTACCTCGACCTGCTCACCGCTTCCTTCGAGGGCACCCCGAAGCCGGACTTCGCGGACTATCACCCGGCGATGACGCCCTATTTCACCGAATTGGCCGGAAAGGTCTCCTGACCGGCCGTCAATAGTCCACTTCGGACAGTCGGCGGCCGAACGAAATGTCCTTGAACGGCCGAGACTTCCCCGTTCGGCTGATCCCGGACGCCGGCGCCGAATCGCGCGGCCGACTGCCCGTTCCTCACCGTCATATGGAGTACACTGCTGTACCAGTTACTTTCAGTAGTCCCGCGTGACGAAGTGTGGGCCGCTCCGGTGGGAGGTGCACGGTGGACGCGACACTGGACAGCACTCTGGTCACCGATGCGCGGGAGGACGAGCGCACCGATGCCGAACTCCTCGCCGCCGTGCG
This sequence comes from Amycolatopsis sp. NPDC054798, assembly GCF_053611505.1. NCBI lineage: Bacteria > Bacillati > Actinomycetota > Actinomycetes > Pseudonocardiales > Pseudonocardiaceae > Amycolatopsis > Amycolatopsis sp. NPDC054798. The sequence continues at coordinate 134,812 of NZ_JBSHAM010000015.1, forward strand.
CGCCGGGGATTGCCAGGCCGGCGGGGAATTGTTCCGGCGGCACGTCACGTTGATGCGCCGCGTCGCCGCAGGTTTGGTGCGCCAGCAGGCCGAACGCGACGATCTGGTCGCCGAAGCCTTCGCGCGCGTGCTCAGCACCGTCGCGGCAGGCGGCGGCCCGGAGTCGAACGCCCCGGCGTACCTCGTGGCCACGATGAGAAATCTCTTCGCGCGCTGGAGTCGCCACGAAAATCGTATCGATCTCTACGCGACAGTTCCGGAACCCGTAACCCTGGACGGCGGCGCTGACGAACTCGCAGTCATGCGCTCGGAAGACCGGCTCGTCTGGTCGGCCTACCGGACCCTGCCCGGACGCTGGCGGACAGTGCTGTGGCGGATGTCCGCCGAAGGCGACACCCCGGCCGAACTCGCGCCGGTGCTGGGTGTCTCGCCGAACGGCGTCGCGGTGCTCGCCCGCCGCGCCCGCGAAGGGCTGCGGCAGGCGTACCTGCAAGTCCAGGTGCCGGACGCGAAATTGCCGCAGTGCCAGGAAGTCCGCCGCCGGATGGGCGCGTGGCTGCGCGGCACGCTGCCCGCCCGCCGGGCCGGGGTTCTCGCCGGGCACCTCGCCGTGTGCGAACCGTGCCACGCGGTCGCCGCCGAACTGGCCGAGGTCAACCGCGAGCTGCCCCGGATGGCGGGCTGTGGCGATCCGGCGATCCCGGAGCCCCGCTAGCCAGGTTTCGCGTCATCAGGTTGACGGTGAAGGCGAACCGGTCGTGCCCGGAGCCGGACGTCAGCTCCGCCGCGTACTGCCGGGTGTGCGGGAATTTCTCCTCCGGCAGCCCGGTGAACCGGTCGATCAGGTCCTCGCGACTGAGCACCCACTCGCCGCCGTGCTGCTGCCGTTGCCGGACAAGCGACCGTTCCCAGGCGTAGGCGGTGACGTAGAGCGTCAGTGAATCCCGCACCCACGCGGCGGTCTGCGGTTCGATCCCGCCGGCCAGCAGAATCGCCAGGATCCCCTCCCCGACCCGCAGCGTTTCCAGGTGCGTCGGAACCATCGCCAGCGCGGCACGGGACACGCCGGGGTACTTCAGGTACAGGTCGCGGATCTGGCCGTAGACGTCCAGGAGCTGCTGCTGCCACGTCTCCGGGTCCGGTTCGGGCAGTTCGATCTGCGCGCAGAGCCTGCCGATGAGCAGATCGTCGAGATCCTCTTTGTTGACGATGTGCGCGTAAAGCGACGACGGCCCCGTGCCCAGCACGGCGGTGACCCGGCGGACGGTCAGCGCGTCGTAGCCCTCAGTGGCGACGACCTGCAGCGCGGCGTCGGTGATCCGGTCGACGGTGATGGGTTCTTTCCGCGGTTTCGGCGCGGCCTCGGCGTTGGCGGACGCGTGCCGGGCGGCGCGGCGCTCTCGGGGGGCAGCGGGCATGCCGGTCACTATAGCTTGACACGAACTTAGTTCGTCATTTAGAACTTAGTTCGTGACTACTGAACTTAGTTCGTCCCAGCGTGTGGCGCCGCTTCCGCTGGTCCAGGCGTGGCTGGTGCTGGCGGTCGTGGTGATCGCCGACCTGATGGACCTCATCGACACCAGCGTCGCCGCTCTCGCCGGCCCCTCGATCCGCGCCGATCTCGGCGGCGGCCCGATGACCCTGCAATGGGTGCTTTCGGCCTACACCGCGGCGTTCGCGCTCGGCCTGGTGACGTCCGGCCGCCTCGGCGACCTGCTCGGCCGCCGCAGGCTGTTCCTGCTCGGCATGACCGGCTTCACCCTCGCGTCGCTGGCCTGCGGGCTCGCGCCCAGCGCGGGGTTCCTGATCGGGGCCCGCGTGTTCCAGGGACTGTTCGGCGCGACGATGATCCCGCAGGGCATCGCGCTGGTGAAGGTCGTCTTCCCGCCCGAACAATTGCGCAAAGCCCTGATGCCGTTCGGCCCGATCATGGGACTGGCGACCGTCGCCGGCCCGATTCTCGCCGGCTGGCTGCTGCACCTGAATCTGTTCGGCAGCGAATGGCGCTCGATTTTCCTGATCAACGTCCCGTTCGGCGTCCTCGCCGGGCTGCTCGGCCTGCGCGTGCTGCCGCGGCACAGCGGCGAGGACCGCAGCGCCCGCCTCGACCTGCGCGGCGTCGGCCTGCTCACCGCCGCGTCAGCGCTGCTCATCGTGCCGCTCATCCAAGGCCGCGACCTCGGCTGGCCCGTGTGGACGTACGTGCTGATGGCCGCCGGGGTGGTCGCTTTCGGCTTGTTCGCGTGGTCCGAACGCCGCAGCTCCCACCCCGTCATCGCGCCTTCGCTGTTTTCCAAGCGCGGCTTCGTGTTCGGCCTGCTGATCACCGGCGGCTTCTACGCCTCGCTCAGCGGATTCGTGCTCGTGGTGAACCTTCTGCTGCAGTCCGGTCTCGGCTGGACGCCGCTGCAGTCCGGCTTCGCTCTGCTCCCCTGGGCCGCGGGCACGGCCATCGCGACCCTGTTGTCCGGCGCGGTGCTCGCCGCGAAACTCGGCCGCACTTCGCTCCACTTAGGACTGGCCATCGCGGTCGTCGGCTTGCTCGCCCTGTGGTGGTCCCTCGCGCATTGGGGTGCCGCGATCACCCTCTGGCAGCTCGCCCCCGCGTTGTTCGTCACCGGAGCCGGTTCCGGGCTGTTGTTTATTCCGCTCTTCGATTTCATCCTCGGCGACGCGACGCCCGAAGAGGTCGGCAGCGGTTCCGGAATGCTCAACGCCGCCCAGCAATTCGCCGGAGCCATCGGTGTCGCCGCGCTCGGCACCGTGTTCTTCGCCCGCGTCGGCCCGGCCGCCGCACCGTCCTGGATCCCTGCCGCGGAACTGGTTTTCAGTCTCTGCGCCGTTTTGTACCTCGGGGCACTGGCCCTCGTCGGATTCCTGCCGAAACATTCCTCCCACTGACCGGAGAAATCGCCGTGCCGAAAACCGCTCTGATCACCGGAACCAGCCGCGCCGTCGGACTCGGCTTCGCGATCGCCCGGCTCCTGTCCGAACAGGACTATCACGTGGTCCTCACCGCCCGCGACCCAGCGCGAGCGGAAACCCTCGCCGCGCAACTCCCGAACGCCACCGCGGTGCGGCTCGACCTCACCGACCTCGCCACCATGACGGCCGCCGCCGATCATCTCGCGGATGCCTTCGGCCAGCTCGACGTATTGGTCAACAACGCCAGCGACACCGTCGATTTCGCCACGCTGTCCGCGCTCGACGCCGATCTGTCCGCCGTCCAGTCCGCATTGGACATCGACGTCCTCGGCCCCTGGCAGCTGACACAACTGTTGCTGCCGCTGCTGAAAGCCGCGCCGGCGGCCCGGATCGTCAATGTTTCCAGCGTTTCCGCATTGCAGATCTCGACCGGGCTCGACCTCGGCGCGAGCTTGCGCGCCCCGGCGCATTCCTTCGCCAAGCACGCGCTGAACACGCTCACCGGCGTGCTCGCCGCCGCGCTGCGGGACACGCCGATCCTCGTCAACGCCGTCGATCCGGGAGAAACCGCTACGCATCCCGAACGCGGCGACGAGGACGACGCGCGCCCCGCGCTCGAAAGCGCCCGCGGCGTGGTGTGGGCCGCGACCCTGCCGCCCGGCGGACCGACCGGCGGACTCTTCCGCGACGGACGGCCGTTGCTGTCGCTGCTGCCCGGAACCGGAAAAACCGCGGGCCCGGACCATGTGCGGTCCGGGCCCCCCGCCGGCAAACCCATGCTACG